>JBEELA010000315.1:0-6047 GCA_041168365.1 Planctomycetota bacterium | reverse complement strand
GCGGATGCAATTCGATTACCACTGCAATGGCTCACGCATGCGAAAAGATGGGCGTCGAGATTGTGACCAATGCACCCGTCGAGCAAATTGCCTTTGATGGAAAGCGCGTGACGGGAGTTGTTGTTGGCGGACATCATCACCAACATGATCGAGTCGTCGTGAATGCTGATGGAACGTGGGCGTTAAAAAATCTTATCCCTGCGAAACTTCGTCCACGAGACACCGATGAAGGCGTCGATTCTCGTCGATATTCCTGCTCGACATTCATGCTCTATTTGGGATTGAAGGGTGCAGTCGATCTTCCCCACCACACTATTTTTATGTCTGGAAATTACGAGGATAATTTTCGGGATATCTCGCACGATGGGAAATTGAGCGAAGACCCCTCTGCGTATGTGCATAATCCATCACCACTCGATCCTTCGCTTGCACCTGCTGGAAATAGTTCGCTGTATGTCCTGCTTCCAGTGACCAACAATCGCCCTGCTCAATGCCAATTGGATTGGGCCGTCGAGAAGCCGCGACTGCGCGAAGATGCAATGCGCCAACTCGAAACTGTGTTTGGCATCAAAGACATCCGCTCTCGAATCGAAGTTGAACATCTTGTTTCTCCACTCGATTGGCAAAATGAACGAATCAACCACGGAGCAACTTTCAATTTAGCGCACAATTTTAATCAAATGCTGCATCGGCGAATTCCCCACACATATCCGGGACTCGATGGGCTGCATTTCGTTGGTGGAGCGACGCATCCAGGCTCGGGATTGCCAGTGATTTTTCTCAGTTCGACGATCACCACTCGCCACATCTGCGAATTGCAAGGGATCGATCATCCTCTCGCTGCCCCGACGATGGCAACCGTCTGACCGTATCCTCGTCGCCGTGACAATGACATACGGCCAATACCTTCGGGTTCCAGAACTCCTTTCTCTGCAACAAACAGCATCGAAGGGGAAGGATCATGATGAAACTTTGTTCATCATCATCCATCAAGTTTATGAACTTTGGTTCAAGCAGCAGATTCATGAAGCGCTCTTTCTGCAGCGTGCATTGGAAGCTGGCGATGATCCAACTGCGCTTTCAACTTTGAAGCGAATGCTGACGATTCTCAAAACAATGGTTGGTCAAATCGATGTGCTCGAAACGATGAGTCCCGTTTCGTTTCTCTCATTTCGATCTCTTCTTTCTAGCGCAAGCGGGTTTCAATCTTCGCAGTTTCGCGAATTCGAATTCATTCTGGGCAACAAACGCGCTGCAGCGATTGATCGATATCCCGAAGGAAGTCCAGAGCGCATTGCACTTGCCGGGCGCATGAATGATTTCACTTTATGGCAATCTTTTCTTCGCAGACTGAAGCATGTTGGACACGCCATTCCAAATCGATTGATTGATACTCCGATGCAGGCACTACCGGAAACAGACGCAGAACTGCAGGAAATCCTGCTGGATGTCTATCACAATCATCCAAATGATCGAATGCTCTGCGAATTGATGGTCGACCTCGACGAAGGCATTCAAGAGTGGCGTTATCGCCATGTGAAAATGGTCGAGCGCACAATCGGAGCGCGAATGGGTACGGGCGGATCCCCTGGCGCCGCATATTTGCGCGCCACACTCTTCACGCCACTCTTTACTGATTTGTGGACGATTCGCGATCGGATTTGATCGAACGTTGCTTTCTAGCACGCTAAAACTATTGACCGATCGTTCCAGAAGCTGATCGAATCTGAATTCGTCCAGATTGAAGATCCCACGTCATTGCTGCTGCACGAAGCGGAGTTCCTTGTCCCTTCGGCAAGACATTGACCAGCCTTCCAGGACGCGCGCGCATTTCGGCAATCTGTGTCACAACGTTGTAATCAAACTCTTCGCACTCCACGTCATAATCCAAAGTGCGAATGAAGCAACGACCGATGCCGCGCACGCGCTGCACTTCGGATGATCCTCCCAAATTGAATGCGGGTTGCGTACCAACTTTGGGATTCGCGTTCATTTCCATTCGACGCTCCAAAGTTGCTTCGAGACGATCACAAGTCAGAGTCAATGTGTCTGACTTCTTTATTCCTGCGCGCACAAGTTCGACCGACTTATCCATTGTCATCAGAAACTTTTCGTCGACGAGTCGCTTCAGATTCATCGCAGAACCCCATCGAAATCGGCTGATACCTTCGATTCCTCCCCCTGGCACGGATTGATCACGCGTGCGATTCTGCTGCGCCTTTGGGTCGAGCGAACCACCCGCTGGCACATTGACAAGAACACTTCCGGCACTTGGCACACTCGCCTCACCGGTCACCGCGTCATAATCGATGGTCTGTCCGCGCACTTGAAAGAGTCGTGGTTCACCAGCGCGATTTGCATTCAACCAAACTTGATTCTCCATGCGCACATCACCAGTCGCGATCAATCGCCGAGGACGAATATCGCCTCCCGCGGATGTGTGTGCGTTTCCCTGAACAGCACTCGCAAGCGCATCTCCTGATGTTGGACGACGGTCCAATTCCAGATGAACAGTTTGCGCATCGAGTGCGTCGAACTCTTCGGGTCGTGGTTCAGCTCGAATCCTTACATCTTGAGCAAGATCCAATACTGCGCCATTCTGCGCGAGATCTGTAAAAGTCATCTGCCCCTTCCACTGCGCGTCCATCTCGGGTTTCGCAGCAAGAGCTGCGGGAAGTTCTATCTTTCCTCGTAGTTCCGCAGCGACGATGGGGGTCTGCCAACTACGCGCACGACCACCACCTGGTGATTCTGCCGTTCGTTTGCGATCATTGACTGACAAAGATGGAATCGCATCGATCATGACCCCGCCGCGGATGATGGAAAGTCCTGGGCCACGAAGATTCGCTAATCCCTTGGGGGGAAATGCAATCATTCCATCAGCGAATACCCGTGCACCCTCCTTCAGTTGAATTTGCACGCCATGATCGGCATCAATACGCGTGACTTCAGATGGACCGATTGCAGGGTCGCTCGCATTGGCAGCTCTTGGCGCTGCTTCCGCTTGCATACATTCAAACTGAGCGCGCAGCGCATCGCACCAAAGTGTCTGAGCAATATTCGTTGCTTCGACTGCACCAGTTGCCACAAGAAGTTTGGGAGTTGTGCGGCCCATCGCATCTTTGACCAGATCCATGTCAACATCCCTCGCTCGAAGTGCAAGGCCAGCTTGATTCGCCAACTCAACATCCTGACCATCAATTTGAACGTTCATGCCTTGCGCTGAATCTGGAACTTTTTCATCCGCAGCGACCGGCACCATTTTCAATTTCCCAGTAAATCGAACCACAAGGAGATCGCCTTGTGGCTCGGGTGCCGCTGCGATCACAGCGCCTGCAATGTGGCTGGCGATTCCCAAATGCAATCCAAGCGGAGTTGTTCGGCCACGAAACGCCAGAGGATCAGGGACGCCAGCAGGCGCTGGATTCATAACTATTTCCTTCGAAACCAAATCGCTTTTGAGCGTAAAAATTGCAACCAGTTCGTCGCCCTTCGACCAAGCTCGATCTGTATTTGAATAGCGCAAAATCTCGACATCATCATGCAATTCAAGACGATAGAAGCGCTCTGCTGGTGCGGCGGGCGCGGCTTGCGCAACGGCGGCTTGCGCAGGCGCGTTCGCATAAAAATTCTCTCGTCCCTCAGCAGGCATAGAAACTGGCTTCATCAAAACCATATTTGGTGCAAGCTGCTGTGGCATCGCACTCGCTTGCGTGCGACTCTGCCGCGCGCGATCGATCACGATCGGACCAAGCGGATGATCAACGGTCAAACGTTCGATTGACTTTCCATCTGATCCAAGAAGCAAATCAAGTCCTTCACCATCGAAAGTCAGAATATCTGTGGTCAAGCGAAAGGCTGATCGACATCCGAGTTGATTCAGCACTTGGTCAAACTCCAACTGTTCGGATTCCAGAATAAAAGATGGACTGTCCTTCGCAAGATTGACAATCGCTCCAGGCGCGGGGCGATAAAAACGAATGACAACATCACCTTGGAATGTTCCTGATTCAAGCGCACGATTTGGCACATGGACGCGCCCTGAATTCGCACGCAATGTTGCAACGCGACCATCGTCCATATAGAAGACCGTTCGTGGTTCCGTCATTGACATGAATGCGCCAGGCTGAGGATCGATTTTCTGAGCCGTGTATTGCTGCGCGACTCGTCCATCTTTTCCAGCAACCTGAACCCACGCGCCTTGATCAAGTTTCACAGTTGTTGTACCGCCGCGATGTTGTTGAGCTGCTTCAAGCTCTGCCTCGGTGAGAGGTTTCGGCGCAACTAAATCTTCGATTGGTGCAGATCGATCGCGACGAGAATTTGGAAGATCTCGATCAAATTGCCACGCTGCGAACAAGATTCCAACAGCGACGAGCACTGAAATCCCAACAACTACTTTGCGTGAAACTACGACTTTCATGAATTGAACGGAGTGTATCTCATGACGAGTCTTCAATCGTCCGTCAACAGGACAACGACAGCGATGTCGTACAGCGCGTGAGTTGCCACGGCAATACCAAAGCCTCGGACCACATACAAAACTCCGAAGTAAAAACCAGCCGCAAGAAAAAATGCCGCACGCCTGATATCCAGAACTCCAGCCCCAGTTTTCAGCGGGTGATACAGCGCAAACAGCACCGCAGAAATGCCTATCGCAACGCCAATTCCCCAGCGCTCTGGCATGCGCAAGAGGTCAACAAAGACCGTGTGAAGCAGGGAGAGAAGAATCATTCTGAAAATCAGTTCTTCATAAAGCCCCGCCCCGATACTGATGGCGATTTTCCCAAACGGACTCAGCTGCGAGATCGAATCTGGCATTGCGGGGGTGAACGCTCGTGAAATCATTTGCGCCAAAACCAATAGTGAAAGTGCGAACAAGGCGCTTTCGATTGCCATACCTCCGACAGTCGGCAAATGAATCGACCACGGCTTGCGCACGAGAATCTGCCAGACGATCATCACCACAACGAGTGCGACAGCGGGCAGCGCCAGCGTCGGCAGGTTCAGACGAGCGGGGTCGACCCCAAAGTTTGAAAAAAATCGCAGCAGACTTTCGTGCGCACCATTTGTCAAAGTTCCATGCGAACCACGCAAGAAAAAAATCAACCCAATTTCGTAAAGCACAACAAGCGGAGCGATCAACGCCAATATCTCAAGCGGTTGCTTGGAGCGTTCAAAATAACTGTTTGCATTCCCTCGGCGAGAATTGGACAGAGAAGACGATCCTGCGGAACGTTCCTTTCCCCGAACGCCTCGACGAGTCGCCATTTTCTTATGCGGATTTCGTGGCAGTCAACTTATTCAATCGTTTTGCCAATCGGCTCTTTCGGCGAGCCGCGGTGTTGTGATGCATGGTTGGCGTGAGTGCAAACCGATCCAACATTCCAGAAAGCAACCGAAGGGACTTTTCAGCCGCAATCTTGTCACCATCATGGATTGCCTTGAGGAACAACTTGGTCTCGTCCTTCACCTTGGTACGACGCCAACGATTCCGCGCACTGCGGTCTATGTTTTGTCGAACTCGTTTCTTCGCTGATTCAGAATTTGGCACTGTGATATTCCTCGCAAAAATCGACGTCGACCGCGCAAGCGACCAGAAAACATCGGAGGGACAGTATCGCAGAAAACTTCGGTTTGTGCAAGTGAAGGTCAAATGAGGACTTGACGAGGCATGGGGTTTTCAGCGACACTATATGACTTATGGCAATTCGCTCAGGATCTTCAGGTCCCCTCATCGCTGTCGTCGTATTCGTGATCCTGACGGTACTTTCGATCGCGACTGCCATCTACTTTTTTACAGAACGAAACAAAAGCGATGCCATCGCAATGGAAAGTAAGCGAGCACTTGCCGCCGTCGTGAGCGCAGGCTATTTGGACCAAGATCCAGGCGCAAAAGTTCGGCAAGCTGCAGAGGGTGAAAATAAGAGCGTTGTTGAATATCTCGTATCGAAAAACACAGAAGTTGCAACTGCAGTGACTGGAGAAACGAGCGCTGATGCTGTGTCAGTCCGAACGGCGCTTGGTCTCAAGCCAGAGCAGACTGC
>JBEELA010000314.1:0-8119 GCA_041168365.1 Planctomycetota bacterium | reverse complement strand
CGGGCACAGGATGGCAGAATGAATTGCGCACAATTCGGCTTCGTTTGCGGGATTTTCAAAGTGGCGGAACTGGAATCAATCTTGCGCAGATCGTTGCAGTTCGGATCGAAGTTGGTGGGACTGCAGGATCTGCGATCGGTCGTTTCATATTGGACGATCTTCAATTCACGAAGGAATGAGCAGCGAAATTATTCAAATGAAAAACGAAACTATGGCACCTAAAAAATTGAACAACTTTCTGACAGCAAATGTGATTGCATGCTGCATAGCTGGCACAAGCTCGATCGCTTTCGCACAGGTAGCCAATTCAGGCCAGAACAATCCAGGCCAGAACAATCCAGGCCCAGCGTTGCCCGCGCTGCCTGCGACGCCATCGATCGATACCGTGCCGATGATTGTTTCTCTGCAGCCTGTCACAATCAAAGAGTCTTACGCAACTGACTTTCGCAGTGAACATCAACAAGTTTCATCAGGATGGTTGATGGTGATTCGTGGTGATTCCCGCATTCTCGCGCCGCGCGCGCTCGCAGAGCCACTCTTGCTTGCGAGTGGAACTGGCGCAGATGGTTCGGTCTGGATCGAATCCGTGGAGTGGTTCAATCACGGTTTCATTTCTGGATACAGAGTCTGTTTCATTCCTTCGACTGCGCAAGAGAAGAGCGGGGCTGATCGCACCACGCAAGGGTTGCGCGTTTGGTTTGGTTCGCCAAAACTTCCAGAGAGTGTTGATGCAAAGGCATTGCAGAGTGAGTTGAAAGAAGCTGATCGCGCTGGGATTGTTGCAGGTATTGCAGTCAAAGTAGAAGGTTCTGCGCCGAAAGTTCTTGCAAATCGTGATGAACTTGTTACGACCGCTAATGCGCTGATCGCTCGTTGGGCTCCGGACGAAAGTCAGGATCGCACATCGACCGTGCCAGCCGTTCCGGCCAACAAATAACTCGCTGCGGAATTCTCGACTGCAAGCCCACATTCTGGGCAAGGGTTTCCTGCGGGAAGGTGTTGCACATCGTGTTGGCACCCGGCACATTTGATATCGCGAAATGCAACGAGCACATGGAATCCGCAGCGGGAGCAGGGATGCTCGCCAGTAGAAAAAATTGCTTTCTTTCCGCAGCGCGGACAAGTAAGACTTGCTCCTGTGACGATCCATTCCTTGTGGGCACCCCGTCGACCAATGACAAAGAAAATAACCACTGTCAATGCCAAGCAGCCGTCCAAGACCAAGGTTGCGGCAAGAAGTCGCCCAGTCAATTCAGAGTATCGACCATCGAAATTTTTTGTGGCCAAACTTCCAGCGAGCCATCCGGCAAGGGTCGTAAGCAGGGTGATCCCAGGCAGCAACCGATGTTCAACGGGTCCTAAAGGCAGCGCTTGGCCGATTGACAATATGCCAATTCCTGCTGCAATTCCGCTCGAAACAAGCGCTAAGCGAAGTATCGATGTGTCTTCTGGTCTGAAGTCAGAAAGGACTTGATACATCCAACATGCAACTCCAATGCTCGTCGCTATGACTCCAAGGATCGCCAATACTTTTCGCCAGCGCGGAGATCCAGCAATCAACCCAAATGCACAGCAGGACAGAACGATGCTGCCACAAAGCAGCGTGAACCACGAGCCCATAAGTTTTCCAGTGAATTGCATCTGATTTGGACCGATGCTGGCCGTGAGCAACGCCAAAGCGATACCGATGGTGAGCAAGCCAATCAGCACAGTCGCAAATCTTGAAATTCTCAAGTGTGGTCCAGATGCGCGTTCAAGTTGTCGCATCGGCATAAAGGCAGCGTTGTAGCCCACAAAGGAAACAAGCATTGCGCAGAAAACGTTCTCAGGACGAAGCCATGATGCCACGCTTAACAGATCTTCCCAGATCAAGAAAAGTCCAGCAACAACTTCGAATGCGACGACGCCGATCCAGACGAGTCCTGTCAGCAAGATTCGCTGCGTGTCGGACTTTGGCATCATCGGCAGGAGTGCCGCACATCCGACTGCAAGCAGGACGCTCGATCCAACGAGTCGCGAACCAAGGTCGTTTTGAAAAGACGCGAAGATCGAAGTAATCGCAGTCGAGCATGCAATAAAGAGCATGAAAAGCATCGAGCGAAGAACGATGACTCGGATTGCCATGCAAGTCGAATAGTACATGGATTGCCATAACAAAAAAACTCCCGACTTTTCAGTCGGGAGTAAAAACAATCAGTGATGAATCAGATTCGCGATGAATCAGATTATGCAGAAGCTGGAGGGAGTTCTGGTTCAGTTACGGGTGCTGCAGAAGTAGGCACTGTTTCCGTTGAGGAACTGATCACGAAGGAAAGATGATCTTTGCCTTCTGGGCGAGTTCCCTTGATCGTATCGCCGGCCTTGAACTCTCCTGAGAGTAGAGCTTCCGCAAGTGGATCTTCAATGTACGACCCAATCGCTCTGCGCAAAGGTCGCGCTCCGAAGTCTGGGTTGTATCCCTTATCGATCAGGAAGTCTTTCGCAGGTTGATCAAGTTCAAGCGCCATTTGGCGCTCGGTCAATCGCTCGCGAACCTTCGCCAATTCGATATCGATGATCTGAACCAAATCATCTTTGATGAGTGGACGGAAGACGATGATTTCATCAAGTCGATTGATGAACTCTGGTCGGAAGAACTTTTCAGCTTCGGCGAGAAGTGCTTTCTTCATGCGGTCATGATCCTGTACTTCGGCTCGTTTGGTGAATCCGAAAGCAGATCCGCCCTTGATCAAGTCGGCACCGATATTGGATGTCATGATCACAATGGCATTTTTAAAGTCGACTTGTCGGCCGAATGAATCGGTCAATCGACCTTCTTCCATGATCTGCAAGAGCATGTTGAACACATCGGGATGAGCCTTCTCGACTTCATCGAGCAGAACGACTGAATATGGTCGGCGACGAATCTTTTCGGTCAATTGTCCGCCTTCTTCATAACCCACATATCCCGGAGGTGCGCCCACGAGTCGAGAGACCGTGTGCTTTTCCATGTACTCGCTCATGTCGAGATAGATCATCGCTTCTGGATCGCCGAACATAAATTCTGCGATCGTCTTCGCCAACAGAGTCTTGCCAACTCCAGATGGACCGACAAACAGAAACGATCCCATCGGACGCTTCGGGTCCTTCAGTCCAGCACGAGCCTTGCGGATCGCACGCGAAACAGCTTTGACCGCTTCGTCTTGGCTGACGACTTTGCGATGCAGCTCGGATTCGAGTTGCAGCAATCGCTCCGATTCGCCCTTTGCCATCCGAGTCAACGGAACGCCCGTCATCTTTGCGACAACTTCGCGAATGACTTCTTCGTCCACAACTGCTTCGGTTTCGTTCATGCGGTCGCGCCAAGTCTGTTGGACTTTTTCCTTTTCTTTGCGCAGTTTTTCCGCTTGATCGCGCAATTCTGCAGCCTTTTCATAGTCTGCGCCTTTGACAGCTTCATCCTTCTCGATTGCAAGTCGTTCAACCTTTTCTTCGAGTTCGGTCAAGTCCGGTGGCTTGGTCATGCTTTTCAATCGCAATCGCGCGCCTGCTTCGTCGATCACGTCGATCGACTTATCCGGCTGCACACGTCCCGTGATGTAACGAGCCGACAATTCCACGGCACTGCGCAAAGCATCGTCGGTGTATTTCACACGATGATGCGCTGCGTATCGATCTCGAAGTCCCTTGAGAATTTCAATCGTCTGCACCGCATTTGGTGGTTCGACTGCGATGGATTGGAATCGTCTTTCGAGCGCAGCATCTTTCTCGATGTACTTGCGGTATTCATCGAATGTGGTTGCACCGACGCACTGGATTTCACCGCGGGAGAGAGCAGGCTTAAGAACATTGGACGCATCGATTGCGCCTTCTGCTCCACCAGCACCAACGAGCGTGTGTAGTTCATCAATGAAGAGGATGACATTCTTGGCGCGTCGAACTTCGTTCATGACGGCCTTGATGCGTTCTTCAAATTGTCCACGGTATTTTGTTCCTGCAACCATTGCTGCAAGATCGAGCACAACAAGTCGCTTGTCATACAGCAAGTCTGGGACTTCCTGATTGATGATCGCTTGTGCAAGACCTTCGGCAATTGCAGTCTTTCCAACGCCTGCTTCGCCGAGAAGAACCGGATTGTTCTTTGTGCGGCGACAGAGAATCTGAATAAGCCGCTCGATTTCAGCGTGACGACCGATGACGGGATCAAGCTCGTTATTGCGAGCCAATTCCGTCAAGTCGCGGCCGAATGAATCCAAAGCAGGGGTCTTGCTTTTCGCTGTTCGTCGAGGACCACCTTCACGCTCAGCGCCAGGCGCTTGTTCGCCTTGAGCTTCTGCAGGATTCTGTGGTTGTTCCTCTTCTGGGTCGCCACCTGCGCCGAGCAAGTTGAGAACTTCTTCACGAACTTCTTCCAATTTCAATCCAAGGTTGACGAGCACTTGTGCTGCAACGCCATCTTGTTCGCGAAGGAGTCCAAGCAAGAGATGTTCGGTACCGACATAATTATGATTGAGATTGCGTGCTTCTTCGATTGCGTATTCGAGAACTTTTTTCGCACGCGGAGTTTGCGGCAACTTTCCCATCGTGACCATTTCAGGTCCGCTCTTTACGAGCTTCTCAACTTCAAGGCGAACCTTGCGGAGATCGATGCCGAGATTCTTCAAGACATTAGCGCCGACGCCAGATGCCTCTTTCACCAGGCCAAGCAAAATATGCTCGGTACCGATGTACTCGTGGTTAAAGCGTTGAGCCTCTTGATTTGCAAGGGCCATTACTTTTCGTGCGCGGTCGGTTAAACGTTCAAACATTGAAAACCTCCTTAAGTGGATCTGAATCGTACGGAGCCGGCGAAGAAGCCGCTCTCAACCCTAGAGCATTCAGCGTGCCACCGCTTCAATAATCGGATACGAATGACCGTCACTCAAATGAAATGACCAATTTTTCTTCCGGATTGACAAGTTGCTGCAGGATTTTTCGCGGCAAAACATATAAAAAACGCGTGAAAGCCAAATCTGCGATTGGTCGGCCACGTAGTCCGATAAAATCTTGCCCATTTGCAAAAAATTTCAATTAACCAGTCCCCATGCCAAATTATGCTCCAAATGGCAGTAGGAGAATTTTCAATGCAAACAAGATTCAGCTTCTGCGGCACAATTTCGATCGCAGCACTCTTATTTGTGTGCGCTTTGGCTATTCCCGCCACGATGGCATCGGGGCAGTCGACTTACACAAATTGGGAATCGCCACAGACTCATTCGGTCGAATTGACACCCTCCGGCAATGTTCTTTTGGTTGTCAATACCCCAGATGCAAAGTTAGAAGTTTTCGACATTGTGAAAGGTGCTCTGCAGAAGCGCGGATCGGTGAGCGTTGGTCTCGATCCAGTTTCGGTTCGCGCTCGAACAGAAACCGAAGCGTGGGTCGTCAATCAAATTTCTGATTCGGTCAGCGTTGTCGATCTTGCAACGATGCGCGTTGTTCGAACAATCAATGTAGGAGATGAACCTGCAGACGTGATTTTCGCTGGTTCACTGCAGCGAGCATTTGTCTCTCTCGCTCAACCAAGTCAAATGGCCGTCGTGAATCCCGCAACTCCAAGTGCTGCTGCGACAATCCTGACAATTGCTGGATCATCACCGCGCGCGCTTGCAGTCAGCCCCGATGGGTCGAAGGTTTATCTGGCAATTTTCGAAAGTGGCAATCATTCGACTATTGTCCCGCGTTCTTCAGTGAGTTCTACAAGCAGTCCGTATGGCGGGCAGAATCCGCCGCCGAATTCTGGCAATCTTTTTTCGCCAGCGCGCACAGCTGGACAAGCGACTCCACCAAGGGTCAATCAGATTGTTCGCAAGAATGCAGCAGGTCAGTGGATGGACGGCAATGCTCGCAACTGGTCATCATTTGTGACATGGGACGTGCATGATCACGACATCGCAGTCATCGACGCAAATACGCTTGGAATCTCATATATCAATGGGCTTATGACCACTCTCACGGCACTTGCTGTTGCACCAAATGGAACATTGCTTGCCATTGGTATGGAAGCGCGAAATGAACTTCGATTCGAGCAGAATGTCAACGGCGTGTTCATTCAATCAAAGGGTGCGATTCTTGTCGGTGGCGCTGGCCCAGGAACTGTTGTTGATTTGAATCCACACTTGACTTATGCCACTGCAAGCGTTCCGCTGATCAGTCGTTTGCAATCGATTGGTGATCCACGCGGAGCTGTATGGAATGCAGCGGGGACTACTGCATATGTCGCAGGCCTTGGCAGCAACAATGTGATTGCAATGGGATCGACCGGCGCTCGCATTGCAACAATCTTGGTTGGTGAAGGTCCAACAGGATTGGCCCTCTCTGCAAATGGCCAGCGTCTGTATGTTCTCAATCGCTTTGAAGGTGCAGTGTCTGTCGTCGACACAACTTCCAATTCGGAAATTGCTCGACTGCCACTCTTCGATCCAACACCTATTGCAGTCAAGCAAGGTCGTCCATTTCTCTTTGATACGCACATGACATCTGGCCTTGGACAAGCGTCCTGCGCATCATGCCATACAGATGGACGCAGTGATCGGATTGCATGGGACATTGGCAATCCGCAAGGTTCAGTGCTGCTCTTTGATGAAACATGCCAAGTTCCAGGATGTCAAAGTTGGCATCCGATGAAGGGTCCAATGACATCCCAGACATTGCTTGGAATCATCGGAAATGAGCCATTTCACTGGCGTGGCGAGAAGAAAGATCTTGCAGATTTCAACGAGGCTTACACCCATCTTCAAGGGCGCGACGCTCAGATCACAGCAGACGAGATGGCGAAGATGACGACCTATGTTGCGTCATTGACCTTCCCTCCAAATCCAAATCGCAATATCGATTCTTCTCTCAAGACATCCATCGCACTCGCAACTGGAACGGGAAATGCTGTTTCGGGCTTGAACATCTTCACGAATGTAAATACGTTTGGCATTGGTGCACCTGGTGGTCCATTCAAGTGCGTCACGTGTCACTCAGGCACAACTGGTTCGAATCACCTCATTGACATTCCTGGTGGTGCAAATCCAACGGAACAACAGAATCGTAAGAACGCTCCGCTGCGGGATGTGTACCGCAATGTCGGAGCGAATCGTGCAAGCTTGACTGCCAACCGTGGATTTGGTTTCGACCATGACGGCGAAGAATCGACTTTGCAAGAAGTCCTCGCAGAAGGATTTACTTTCTCCGCTGGAGCGGCTGGTGTCCAACAGAAAAAAGATGTCGAAGCATATTTACTAAGCTTCGGCACGGACACGCATGGCGGAGTTGGTGCGCAATCCACAGCATCGAATGCGGGTGGAACTGGCGATGATTCCGCACGAATTGCGCAGATGATCACACTTGCGACCGCGAATCAGGTTGGTCTCATTGTGAAAGGACGAGTCGCTGGTATCGCACGCGGATGGACTTTTGTGAGCGGAACATTCCAGAGTGATATATCCGCTGAAAGCATCGCTCCTGCAGCACTTCTTGCTCTTGCGGCAAGTGGCAGCGAGTTGACTTACACCCTCGTTGGAGTCGGTTCTCAAACACGACTGGGAATTGATCGAGATTTAGATGGCGCATTCGATCGTGACGAAATCGATGCGGGGACAGATCCTGCAGACGCTTCCAGTCACCCAGTCGTTTGTATCGCTGATATCTCTGGCGGCGATCGAACTGTCGGCGGCAGCGATCTCGCCACATTGCTGAGCAATTGGGGTGCAGCTGGGGGTGTCGCAGACATCAATCGGGATATGTTCGTAGATGGTCACGATATGGCAATCATGTTGAGTTCATGGGGACCATGCCCATAAGCGGATCTCGATTGTGTGAAAATTATTCGCTTGGTGATGACTGGACGACACAACCATTGGCAAGTTTGACAACGCGGGTGGCGCGAGCAGCCACAGCAGGATCGTGAGTGACCATTATCAGTGTCAATCCATTTGCATGTCTCTCTGCGAGTAGATCAAGAATTCCTTCGCCAGTTTTTGCGTCAAGATTTCCCGTTGGCTCATCAGCAAGTAAAACGCGCGGAGAATTCACCAGCGCGCGCGCGATTGCAACCCGTTGACGCTCTCCGCCAGAAAGCTGTCCAGGTCGATGTGCAAGACGGTGGGAAAGG
>JBEELA010000313.1:0-3157 GCA_041168365.1 Planctomycetota bacterium | reverse complement strand
ACCTTGTCCCGCTGGCCATTCCAGCAACCGCAGAGCGCGTGTTGCGCGGACTCTCACCAGAATCATTCGCCGTCTGGGATGCGCAAGATGCAAGTGGTGTCCATTGACAATCGGGAGCACACAATGAGTTGTTCGATGCGTGAATATCTTCAACATGCAAGCGCACTCGCCGAGCGAGGCGCAGTCTTTGTCACCGTCACACTTGTAGAGCCTGAAGGACACGTTCCGCAAGATATTGGTGCGAAAGCGATCATCACTGCGAGTGGACTTGCATGGGGAACTGTCGGCGGCGGTCGGCTTGAGGCGCGCGCAATTACCCATGGGCAAGCGATGATCGCTCGCCAAGTTGCGGGAGCAATTCCTGCTGCTGCGGTCCAATCAGAAATTGTTCGATATGAACTTCTGCGCGACTTGAATATGGTTTGTGGCGGAGCTGCGACTTTGTTTTATGAAATCTCTGCGCTACCCAATTGGAATATCGCACTCTTCGGTGCGGGGCATGTTGCGCAAGCGACACTTTCGCTTCTTTGCACATTCGAGTGCAGTTTGACCTGCATTGATCCACGCGATGAGTGGCTTGCGAAAGTTTCATCCCGGCCCAATGTGCGCAAGATCCTTGTCGCAGAACCTGCAGAGTTTGTTTCGAAGTTACCTGCAGGAACATTTTATCTTTGTATGTCACAAGGTCATGCAACCGACTTGCCTATCGTGCGCGAAATTCTCCGGCGAGGTGACGCCGCATTCATAGGCGTCATCGGTAGCGAGCCAAAGTCACGAACGCTTCGCAGCACGCTTCTCAAAGAGGGATTTGATGAATTGATGGTTGGGCGAATTCATTGCCCGATCGGTCTACCAATTGGATCAAATTCCCCGCCAGAAATCGCAGTCAGCATCGCCGCACAACTCTTGCAAGAGCGCGACGTGATCAGGCAAAGTGTCGTTTGATATCGACCCACTGCCCCTCGTAGTACCGGCGCACATCATCGAATTGCCAGCCGAAAAGCCAGCGCACTTTCTGTCATTGGTTGCACACGTGCGTATCGCAGTAAATCCAATTTAATTTTGTGTCTGCGAAATGATTTGGAGAGGGGGAGCGTGCGCGAAACAGGCGCGATCAATCCTTGTGATGGATGACTCGCCCCACTCCCGAACTTGAGCCTGAGCCATCTTGCCCAGTCGCATCCAACTCTGGCCGGCCATCATCTTTGACATCGCCGCGCAGAGTCTCGATCGCGTGTGGAAGAATGTCTGCGATTGCTTCGAACATTTCGGCGCACCCGCGCGGCGAGCCGGGCAGGGTGATGATCAACGTTTGATGGATCGTTGCAGCAATCCCACGTGAAAGAAAAGTCCGAGGCGTTTTCTGCAAGCAGCGCAGTCGTGAAAGGTCCATCAAGCCAGCATGTTCGCGGTGCATCACGGCGCGCAGCGCTTCGGGAGTGATGTCGCGCGGCGCGAGGCCAGTGCCACCAGTACTCAGTATCACATCAACCGAATGTACTGGCTGTGACCAATTGACAAAAAACTTTGAGAGTGCAGAGACATCGTCAGGCAAACATTCCCTGTGAACAATTTCGGCGTGCAAGTGTTTGATTGCAAGTGATTCCAACGTTGGTCCCGATGTGTCGACAGCATCGCCACGAGAGCAGCGATCACTGACAGTCAAGATGACAGCACGGACTCCGCCGGTCATGCTCGCACTCGCTTTTGTGAATTCTTTGCGGCGGTGGCTGCGCGGAAATGTCCGCTTCGCCCGCCTTCCTTTTCAAGCATGCGCAATCCTTCGATTGTCATTGATCGATCAATAGATTTTCCCATATCAATCACAGTCAACGCCGCAATTGCAACAGCGAGTAACGCTTCCATTTCGACGCCAGTTTTCGCAGTCACTTTCGCCTCGGCCCAGACATACACATGGTCGCGGCGAAGTTCAACGCGAACATCGATCGAATCAAGTGGTAATGAATGACAGAGTGGAATGAGCTCGTCGGTTCGTTTCGCAGCTTGAATGCCAGCAAGTCGTGCGACATCAAGAACGTTGCCTTTGGAGATTGAATTCTGCGCGATACGGTTTGCGAGTTCTGCAGAAACATTTACTCGCGCTTCAGCAACTGCGCGGCGGGCTGTGACTTTCTTTGCGCCAACATCCACCATTGCGGCGCGACCCTTTGCGTCGACATGCGTCAAACGCGGAGCGACCTTTCCAGTCTGTGCAGTTTTCTTGGAGGAGCGTTTCTTCGTTGCCATTGCGAATTCAATTTATATCAGTTGTTTGTGAAGTTTTTAGTCCGCCCAACCATAGAAATCTTGAAATCCAGCAGTCGCATCACTCGGGGCAATTTCGACAAAACCGACACTTGTCGCAGCATTCGCAACATCTCCAGAACCTTTTCCTGAGAGCAAATACAGTTCGCGGCTGCCATCAGCGCCAAGTCGCTCTCCCACAAGTCGAAACCACCACATCGCAAGCATCGTCTGATCGCCACTGGAAATCACTCGCTTTGTTGGCGCAAGTTCATGCCGTGATAAACCTGCAATCGCACCCAGCATTGGAATGCCAAGTCGACGAGCAGTGGTCATCACAGAAATTGGATTTCCTGGAAGACCGAGTATCAGGCAAGGCGCATTCGTTACAGATGCCGGTCGTACTGCCGCCATCATTGGTCGACCAGGGCGCTGCGGAAGTTTATGAAAAATGGTTTCTGCGCCAAGTTGTGAAACAACTTGAGGGACAAAGTCGCGGTGTCCCATCGACACGCCGCCAGTCAAGATGACTGCGTCAGAAGATTTCATGGCCAGAGCAAGAGTCGCAGTAAGTGAATCTGCATCGTCAACTGCATGAACACAAGAAACAATTTCTATCCACTGCCGCACACCGAGTAATGCCTGAATTACTGGGCCATTGCTGTCACGAATTTGCCAAGGCTGCACGCTGTCATCGATAGAGACAAGTTCGTCTCCCGTGATGACGATTGCAACGCGCACACGTCGATGCACTTGCACTTGCGAAACGCCAAAGGAAGCAAGCGCGCCAATTGTTGCAGCAGAAATCAAATAGCCTGCTTGTGCAATTTCCCCGTCGCACTTCGCATTTTCCCCTTGCCGACGAATATTCGCACCACTCTTGATGGAAGCTGGATCAATCGTCAATCGAGCG
>JBEELA010000312.1:0-6103 GCA_041168365.1 Planctomycetota bacterium | reverse complement strand
TGATTGACAATTTCAGCAGTGCCGCATCTGGTGGCAAGAACAACAACATCAAGCAAATAAAGCCTGAATTGGCGTGGCGCGATGACTCCATTGTTGGCGAATCGCCAATTTGGTGCCCCGCAATAAAACAGTTGTATTGGGTCGACATTCGCCGCAATCGCGTGCAACGATTTGATCCACTGACTGGCAAAAATGTTTTTCGAACGCTTGATGACATTGTGACTTCAGTGAATTTGTGTGCGGGCGGCGGCCTGGTGTTGACGCTGAAAAAAGAATTTGCGTTTATGAATTTTGAAACAAACGCGATCACACGCGCTGGAAATCCTGAGCCAGATCAAATTGGAAATCGTTTCAACGACGCCAAGTGCGACCGCACTGGACGGTTGTGGGCTGGCACGATGGGCGATGCAAATTGGATGTCCCCCACCGGAAGTTTGTACCGCTTCACCGGCGAGGGTCAGGCAAAACGGGAACGTGGCGAAGTGATTTGCTCCAATGGAACGGGATGGAGCCCAGACAATCAAACCATGTATCACACGGAAAGTTTTCGCTGGGCCGTGTTCGCATACGATTTTGACGCCGCCAGTGGCGAGATTTCAAATCGTCGCCCGTTCATACAACTCGATCCCAAGGGCAAGGAATTTCCAGACGGCCTCACTGTTGACACGGACGGATTTGTTTGGAGCGCGCATGTTGGAGGCGGACGAATTGTGCGCTACGACCCGCAAGGGAAGGCCGAACGCGAAGTGAATCTTCCCGTGAGCCGCGGCACTAGTTGCGCATTTGGCGGCACTGATTTCAAAACGCTTTACATCAGCAGCGCGCGCGAAACGCTTTCGCCTTCTGACATAGAAAGAGAACCGCTTGCGGGAAGTTTGTTTGTGTGCGATCCCGGCGTCCAAGGAATTGCTGAAACTCCGTTTCGTGGGTGAGGTATTTTCACTAGCACAATTTTTTCTTCACAACCTTCGCGGTTGCGCTTAGATTTATTTCTGATGCCCATTGAGAGTGGCAAGATCATCGACACAAACGGAAATGTTTTCGGCAACGATAACGATCAGCAACTTTGACTGATCAATCGATTTGTGGCGGAAGCTGCGTCGGCGTATATCCAGGCAAATTCGCGGCAGCTGGATCGTGCGCCAACTTCATCGCCTCATTTACGGCGCGCTTGAAATCTGCGTTATCTGCGTCGTCCCACTGAATGAGCGGGCGGAAATACGTGGCCCACGCAAATTCCTGAAAATAGATATCGGTTCGTTCTTCGATTCCGCCGGCTTGTTCGACAGCCCATACAAGTCCGCGGTATGGACCGTTTGAACACTCACGCAATGAATTGGGCAGCGCTGCGGGATCAATTGGATTCTGCAGAGAATCAACCAAGAGCACATAGTTTAACTGGCGCATCTTCTCCCAAAATTCTGCGGGCTGCATTTGAGACCAGTTTGCAATGACCTGACAATACGCAGTTTTGTCAACGATTTCAGAATCGATCAATGCTCGAGCTGCGTGATGTCCGTCGGTGATATATGCAATTCCACCGGGACCAATCACCACGGGCAATGCCTTCTGCTTCAAAACAGAAATCACATTTGCTGACGGCATCTTCTGCAATCCCCTCGCTTTATGAGCGACTTCTCGAAAGCTGACCGTCATTTGTGTCGGATGCAATTTGTTTGCATCGATGGTGAAGTGATCTCCCGCAACCATTGACGCAGAAAACGGCGGAAATTCATTCGCTGCTACTCGTGGGAAAAACCACGCCCCAGCAATTGCCAGCGGCAGAAATATTGCAAGTCGAATCCACATGCGATGAGCGAGTTTCATTGTGAAAAATTGTTCGGAGAGAGTGCTTAATACGGATGTTCAACAAGCCAAACTGCCGCGGCGAGTTCGACTGTCGAGAGAGAACCTCCCGACCAGTTGCATGCGATCGAAGAACTTCCGTTGCCCTTGAAAAGTTTGCTGCCAGAGACGTTGTACAGAATCGTCGAGCTTCCAGAACCTTGAAACACTTTGTCACCAATGATGTTGTAAAGGCACTTGCCTGAACCAGAGCCTTCGAAGACTTTCTGCCCGCTGAGATTGAGAATCATGTTGCTGCTGCCAGAACCTTGGAAGACATGAGATCCACTGACATTGCAAAGGGTTTTCGAAGAACCTGTTGCTTCGTAAAACTTTTCGCTCGAAAGATTGAATGCTGGTTTCCCAGATCCTGAACCTGTATAGAACTGAATCTTCGGCATGAGCGCTGCTCCAGCAAGAAAAGTTGCGATGAGTGTGAAGGCCATGAATCGGGATGCTGCGGAAAATTTCATTTCGTAAAGCATATACAACCAATTCGGTCTTCAATGCTCAATTCGCCCACCCTTGTACTACATTGACACGCTTCAATGCAACAACCCTCTCCACAACTTCTTGATGAAATCAAAGCGAAACTTTCGGCAATCGAATCTGCGGATGCTGCAACAGCTGGACCTCACTGGGGTGCGATGCACAAGCTTCTTTTGAAAGCGAAAGTTGACGGGGCTTCTCTCTTGCCAATCGTTGGCAGGCGAGACTTTGCAGAATTGAAAAACGTTGTCGCCAAACTTCGTGGCGAAGAAGTTGTTGCCATTGTCAGAGAACCAGAACCGGTGATCGCCGAGATCGATCTATCTATCTTGCAAAGTGCGCTGAAAATGTTTCGGCGTCGCATGAAATTTTCTAGGCTCGACGCAGAATCAAAATTGGGCGTAGGTCCAATGAGCGGCGGCGCAAATCACCGCATCGAGTCGATGATCCCGCCGAAAGAATTCCCCTTAGCGGTCTGGGATGCGCTTGTTCTTGCAGGGAAACTGCGCCGTGAAGGCCAAGGGTTCTATTCGCTCGTTGATGATGGCACGCAAGTGCACTGGTAGATGTTTTGCTTAAGAATCACTGCGCAAGGGTGGATAGGGTCGACAGCCTTCAACTTTTCAAGCACAACTCGACATGATCCGAGATTTGTGCGAAACTGACGATTATGCAAATTCAAATCGAATCTGGACATTCCAGCGGCGGAACTGTTGTTGGGCTGAATGGAAAATTGGACTCTGGAAACGCTACGCCTGTGGAAATTGCGCTCTTGGAAGTGATCGCAAAGGGCGAGACAAACCTTAAAATCGACTGCAAACAACTGACATTTGTCAGCAGTGCTGGGCTGCGTTCACTCATCATGGCAATCAAGAAAATGAAACCACTTGGGGGAACGGTCACACTGCTTGGGCTTCAATCCAACGTCAAAGAAGTGCTTGAAATCAGCGGGTTGCTGCCACTCTTCAAGATTCACGATATTTGAAAAGATTCAGACGACCTGAGAAGCAGTCGGACGAATGGAAACATCGGTCCCAGGAATCTGAGATTCTAAATCTGCACGCAAAGCATCGATTTTCGTTTGGACAACTCCCATCAATTCGTTGGGATTGAATTCGAGAAAAATCTCGACATACACATTTGGGCCAGACCGACGCGCTCGAACTTTATGAATCCGCTCATATGAATCGATGTGAACGACCAACCCACTCATGATCTTCAGTTGCACGGACTCTTCAATTGTCGCATCCAAGAGATCGCCGACTGATGATGAAGCCATCCCCCATGCAGCGTGAAACATAAAAAGCACGCCGACAAGCGATGCGATTGGATCGATGTACCAACTCCACTCACTTTGACGGAAGATCAACGCCAACAACAACCCGCTTCCCATGACAACATCGAAACTTGCTTTGGAAAACCAAAGTCGAGCTTGAGATTCCATGATTGCAGATGGTTGCTGTGCGACAATCCGTTTGTTCCTCGCCCAAATCCAATACCCAACACATGCATACACCGCGAAGAGTGCGATACCAGCTTGCGTTCCTTCTGGCATGATCGGATGACTGAAGTGATGTATAGCGCGAATCGTCACGAAAATTCCGCACGCCATCATGATCACGCCAATGATGATGCTGACAAGATTTTCGAGCTTGCCGATGCCATAAGAGAACTGATGCGACGCAGAACGACGCACTGCACGAATAGTCAGGAATGCTGCGAGAACTGAAAGCGTGTCCGTTGCTTCCTTCAACACATCGCCCATGATTGTGACTGAATTGGACATCATCGCCGCACTGCCCATCAAGAGCAGATCAATACAACAGAACCAAAGTGCGAACTTCAGACTTCCTTCTCTTGTACCGCTTGATCCATGGTGCGACATAGTGGGCTCAATCTAACAATAAAGTGGTCTCAATGATGCGTCAGTCATTTTTATTGACATCATCATCATCATCGTCGTCATCGTCATCCACATCAGAGATGGCCCAGAGCGGATAGACAGCAGAAGAACCTTTCATTGCATGCCACAGAATTCGGTTGAGTTGATCTTCGGAGCACTGATCTATTTTTTCAAGTGGAAGTCGTGCCGAAGCCAGCGCATTTTCGCGAAGCAGCGGATCGGCAATCGCCGACGGCTGTGGATTCAATTCATCCAGCAAAATATTGCTTGGCATCGAAGTGAAATGAGCGTAATTTGCTGTGGAATTGAAGCAATCTGACATTGGCGTCGCAGATGCATCCATTTGATTCATCGGCGGCATTCCAAGCATCAATTCCATCGTTCGCAGCAAACTTGTGTGGTTGTACTGCGTACTGACGACCTCGCCTCGCTTGGTATATGGACTTATGACATACGCAGTCGTTCGAAATCCGCTGACATGATCCCAACCTGCCTGAGGATCATCTTCGATTGCGAAGATGCACGTGTCTTTCCAGAAAGAACTCTGACTGATCGCTTGGACAATCTGACCAAAAGCAAGATCGTTGTCCGCGACATGAGCTGCAGGCGAAGGCACGCCCGCTTTCGTTCCACTGGTGTGATCATTCGGTAAACCAATGATGATCAGATTTGGAAGCGTGCCAGTCTTTTCGTATTCCTTCAATTCTGCAATGAATTGACGAGCGCGAAAAACATCTGGAATATCCATATCCCAACCAACAGTGTTCGTGCAGAGATATGGCCGCAGAGACTCGATCGTTGGCACACTTGCGACGTTGACTTCTGCGCTTCCAGTGGTGAAATCCTTCCAATGATCTTGAAAAGCAATCTCCCCTTTTCGATTTGTATCCGTCCAACTTTTCTTTGTCTCAGCAAATTCGCCATAGACTCGTAAACTTTTTCCAGAAGCGATCGCGTTGTCCCAAAGAAATCCAGCGGACGAGTAAGCCAATACGTCACTTTCAGTCTCGAACGCTCCGGAGGGATAACTTCGAGGAAATCCTGCAAAGGAACGCTCAAGATATTCATTCGCGATCCCAGAGTCCGCCCAATTGTGCCCGTCGGCGCTCAAGACTCCTGAACAATATGTGTTATCGAGCAAGACAAATTCTCGAACCATCTTGTGCTGATTTGGAGTTATGTTTTCACCAAAGACACACAGCGAAGCATCGCCATTGCCTTGCGGGATATCACCAAGAACTTGGTCATACGTCCGATTCTCTTTGATGATGTAAACAACATGATTGAAAACACTTGGCTCGCCAACGCGTTCTGGAACCGGACGCGGTGGCTGACCAGCACGCGCTGGCAACTTGGAATCTTGCAATAATCCATAACGCATGTTCAACAGAGCAATCTGAGTCATCGCTTTCAAATCGCTCTCGCACGGCAATGGAATTAGCGAAAGACTTCCTCGAAATTGCTTCGAATTCGAATCTGCTTTTTGCCCCACATTCAACCGCTGCGTCAACGCCGTTCCTTTGATATTCGCAGCGCAAAGAATCGAACCTTTCGTACTGTGGGCAATAGCAATTGCGCCAGGAAACCATCCCACAGGAATCAAACCAATCAATCGAGAACGCTTCGGGAGATCCTCGCTTGGACCAAACTCGATGACAGCGATTGCGTTCTGACTGCCGTTGCATACATAAAGAGATTTCCCAGTGGGATCGAAAGTCAGCGCACAAGGCTGCGCGCCAAACAAATCATCTGGATTTTGACGCATACAAATAGTTTCGTGGATGAGATCCGTGCGAGTGTCGATGACAGAAAGAGTGTCACTGCCCGCATTTGCAACGACAATCCACTTGCCATCAGGTGATGGGG
>JBEELA010000311.1:0-13301 GCA_041168365.1 Planctomycetota bacterium | reverse complement strand
GAAGTCGTGGCAGCATGACGAGGTTCTGGAAGTGACACAGGAGGCAATTGCTCGCCGCCCATTCGAGCGACCAAGATAAAAAAGACGATCAGTAAGAACGCCAAATCAATCAGTGGCGTCATGTTCGCGTCGATTCGAGCAGGTCCTCGTGCATGCAACAGACTCACGAATGCGATCCTCTTTCTGATGTATGTGATGCGGCTTGAGCTGTGCCGCGCAATGTGACTTCCAAAGCTTCCGCCATGAGCGCGTCAATCCAATTGCGAACCATCGCATATGCCAACAATGCGGGAATCGCCACGATGAGTCCCCAAAAAGTTGTGACAAGTGCTGTGCCGATACCGCCAGCAAGAAGAGCTGGATCCGCTTGGCCGCCGGATGCGGAGACGGTTTGAAACGCAACAATCATTCCATAAACAGTGCCGAAAAGTCCGATCATCGGGCTGATTTGCGCAAGCACATTCAAACTTTCGAT
Organism: Planctomycetota bacterium; assembly: GCA_041168365.1. GTDB lineage: Bacteria > Planctomycetota > Phycisphaerae > Phycisphaerales > SM1A02 > F1-60-MAGs104. The sequence goes on along the minus strand of JBEELA010000311.1, from coordinate 12,826 downwards.
TGAACGGAAACGTCGCGCGGCACACTCTTCTGCAGTTTGTTCTGCCGCATCGACAGCGCCGGCTCGACCCAGCGGAAGCGTGTCAATCGCGGCCTTCGCCATGCGTGCGAAGTCGCTGCCATCGGCGGCAACAACCGAGCGTGCCTCGTTCGTCGAGCCTGTGGAACTTGCGCGCAGAAATGCGTCGGCGGTTGCTGCAGGCATGATGATCTTGCGACGATGAGAAATCAGCGCAGCGGCAATCAAGCCGATACTGATCACGCTCATTGCGATGAGCAACCAAATGATCAGGCTTCCAAGCCATTCGATTTGTGTCGAGCCGTCTGGAAGTGTGCTGGAAGAAACGAAAAAAATACTTGCTGCGTCGAGAGTCGATGAAAATTCCGTTGGTGTGTTCATATGTATCAATTCTTGTTGATGAAGATTTCTTATGGATTCTGGCTGGAGTTTGTTGGCGAATTTTTCGATGCACGAATGACGGTTTCTGCACGTGCCGCAGTGGTCTCGAGGCCGAATGATTGCGCTCCACGCAGTGCAGCGCCAGCAAGTCGAACGGCAGTGCGTGGATCACGGTCGTTGAGCAGGCTGATTTCCGCAGCGCTCACAAGCGCAACAGGAGAGCAGCGGTGGAGGGGTTCGGTGATGCCAATGCGTAAGAATGCGATGCGAGCAGATGGAATATCGCCAGACTTCAGCAGGGCAATCGCTTGATCGAGTCGATGCGTGGTTTCATCAGCAGGTTCTGTCGAAGTTGTTTCATCGCTTGCACGAAGATCTGCCATGCGCCGAACGAATCGATACGCACTTGGTCCACCATGTTCTCGTGCAATCGCTTCGAGAGCACCAAGAGGCTCCGCCTCCAACAGATGGATGCATGCAATTTGCGCCTTTCGCCGTCCAGTTTGAGCATCCTTTGGATTGAGCGCATCAAGATCAGCCAAGAGTGAGTCGCGATCAGTTGGTTGATCAGCCGCACCCATCAAGCCAGCGCTGACAATCACAATGGTGTCTGGGCGAAGTGTCATTGCAACGCGAAGTGCTTTGCGTGCATCACTATTTCTAGCTGGAGTGATTTCGTCAAGCAACCAACTCTTCAGCGTCTCAATTCCTTGCTGTCCAATGGTTGGGCCGGCTCTTCTCATCTGTGCATCTTGTGCAAGAAACGCATCGCCTCCTTGGAAAGCGACGACCGCAAATTGTTGCTCTTCGCTCAATCGTGTAATCGAGTTGATCACTTCTTGTACGGCGGTTGGATATGCACCAATCATTGATCCAGATGCGTCGAGCAGATAGACGATGCGATTGGCAGAAGTTTGACGAAGGCCTGAGACAGTGACGATGCTGCGTGGGCTTGCCATTGGCCGCAATGAGCGTTCAAGTGCGCCGATCAGTGCGTCTCGATTTTGTTCGGTAAATGCAAGTATTTCACGCGATGCATCTTGTGCTGCAGTCATCGCAATCGCCGTATTGGCGACATTTTCGCGGACTGGAATCGCCGCAGAGACTGGAGCAGTTTGTTCAGTCGGTGGTGAATCACTTGGCGCGGCTTCAAACGAAAATGTCGCACCGTCTCCCAGTGCAGGATCCGATTGTTCACGCCAATCACGCATGACGAAGACTCCAGCTGTCACGAGGAGCAAAGCAAGACATCCGTGGACGACTGCAGAAAGAATCCACGGAATCAACCGCCGTGCGCGCATGACTTATGTTGGCTCTTTTCGTGCAGGTTTCTCGCCGCCGACTGCGCCGCCCTTGGACTTTTTCGGAGCTGCTCCCATCATTCCATCGACGCTGAAAAAACCAGGGCCGACCAGCACGATGTTGATCGCTAGGAGAAAGAGCGAGACTTGCGCAATTGCTTGCAGGCGGTTTGTTTCGGGAATGGTCCACCACCCGCTTTCCGCAACTGCTCCCCAACTTGTCATCCAAAATGCGCCAGCCATAACTGTTGCAATGCCGAATGCGGAGATTCGAGTGAATGCTCCTGTCAAAAGCAGAATTGATCCACCGAGTTCTGCCAACCCAACCAACCAGCTTGCGATTGCGGGATAAGGAACTCCGGCATGATCGGCGATCAATGCAACTTTATAAAGATTTCGTGCAGATCTCGGCGGTGTCTTCGCCGTTGATTGCAAATTTGTCGATTTGGCTGTGTCAGGAGACTTGGATCCAAATCCTGTCGATTGAATCCGTTGCCAATCCAATCCTTCTGCAGAAACTCCTATAGATAAAAGTTGATTCGCTTCGACGAGAGAGAATTCGGTCGTATTCATAATTTTAATCCACCCAACAGGTAGGAAGATGGCGCAGAGCACCAATCTGATAACCAACGGGAGGAACTTGACTGCGCATGTTTCGCTAAATGCCATTCGGTACTATCGTACGAAGTCGTACAAATGCGGGCGTGGCGGAATTGGCAGACGCGCTGGATTTAGGTTCCAGTGGGGAAACTCGTGCAGGTTCGATTCCTGTCGCCCGTATTGTTCGTCGATACTCTTGACCATATGAGTAAATGGTCGCCCGATTCTTGGCGTTCTCGAAGTGCAAGTCAGCAAGCAATGTGGCCGGATGCGTTCGAGGCTCAGCGCGTGATCGCAGAGATCAAAGAATTGCCGCCGCTTGTCACGAGTGGCGAAGTCGCTGCGCTGAAGTCTCAATTGGCCGAAGCCGCTCGAGGCGAACGATTCGTTCTACATGGTGGCGATTGTGCAGAGAGCTTTGCTGACTGCAGATCTTCGGCGATCACGAATCAATTGAAGATTCTATTGCAAATGAGTTTGGTGCTTACCCACGCTTCACGAAAGAGAGTTGTTCGTATCGGTCGCTTTGCAGGTCAATACGCAAAGCCGCGATCGGCTGATCAAGAAGTACGTGACGGTGTTTCGCTGCCATCATTTCGTGGAGATAATGTCAATTGTCCAGAATTCACTCTTGCTGCACGCACGCCAAATCCACAGTTATTGCTGCGTGGATATGAACGATCTGCGCTGACACTCAATTTTATTCGCGCACTTGTTGATGGCGGATTCGCAGATTTGCATCATCCAGAACAGTGGAACTTGGACTGGGTTGTTCATTCTCCTCTTGCAGGCGAATACAAACGAATGGTCGAAGCAATCGGCGAAGGGCTTCGATTTATGGAAACGCTTGCAGGAGTGCGTGTCCATCAAATGCAGCGTGTGGACTTTTTCACAAGTCACGAGTGTCTCTTGCTTGACCTTGAAGAAGCTCAAACAAGAAATGTTCCTCGACGCGAGGGATGGTGGAATCTTTCAACGCACTTTCCATGGCTCGGTGCGCGCACTGGGCAAATTGATGGAGCGCATGTTGAATATCTCAGAGGAATCGCAAATCCCATCGGAATCAAAGTCAGTGGTGATCGCTCACCTCGCGAATTGGTCGAACTTTGCGATGCGCTGAATCCTCTGCGTGAAGAGGGACGGATCACTCTCATTCACAGATTCGGCGCGCGTCATATTGCCGAGTTGCTACCCAAGTTCATCGATGCAATTGTCACGGCGAAGATTCCGGCACTGTGGGTTTGCGATCCAATGCATGGCAATACGGACACTGTGATGGTGCAATCCGATTCAGGAGCTCAAGTGCCGATCAAGACTCGAAAGTTCGGCCATATTTTAGCGGAATTGGAGCAGGCTTTCGAAGTGCATGCGATGAAAGGATCAATTCTCGGCGGCGTTCACTTCGAATTGACTGGAGAAAACGTGACGGAGTGCACCGGCGGAGCAAGAGGATTGGTCGATTCCGATTTGTCGCGCGCATATCAAACAACGCTTGATCCAAGATTGAATTATGAGCAGGCTCTCGAAATGGCACTCTTAGTTGCTCGGCGTATGTGACCAACATTCATCCGAGCGAGTTTTCGATATTCTCATCCCTCCAAATGTCAAAGCCAATGCGACGCATCGTGATTACTGGAGTCGGTCCCATGTCGGGATTCGGCATTGGTATGGATCCGCTTTGGGCGGGACTTTGCAGCGGTGCATCTGCGATTCGTCCGATCACTGCATTTGATCCATCTGGTTTCATGACGACTGTTGCGGCGACGATTCTGCCAGAGCAACTTGATATTCGAAGTGTCGTTCCAAAAAATTATCGCAAGGCGACAAAGGTGATGGCTCGTGATATCGAGATTGCCGTCGCCGCCGCTGCTGCCGCTGTGACTTCTGCAGGTTTGACAACGCGCGGAACTGCTGAAGGTGTTGCTCCCACGATTGCCCCTGAGCGAGTTGGGTGTCATATCGGAGCGGGACTTATTCCTGCAGATTCCGACGAACTCGCAAGCGCGATGTTGAACTGCCGAGATGCTGATGGTGGATTCGATCCAGGCGAGTGGGGAAGAACGGGGATGAATAATCTCACGCCGCTTTGGCTGCTGAAGTATCTGCCAAACATGCTGGCATGTCACGTCACGATCATTCACGATTGCCAAGGACCTTCCAACACGCTCACATGCGGGGAATCTTCTGGAGCACTTTCAATTGGCGAGTCCATGCGTGTCATACGACGCGGTGATGCTGATGCGTGCCTCTCTGGTGGTGGAGAAAGCAAAGTCAGTTATATGGGCTTGATTCGCCAAACATTTGCAAATCGTTTGGCAGCAGTCCCTGTTGGTGCGGATGGCATCGCAGCAGTTCGTCCATTTGATCCGCGTGCAACTGGAACTGTTCTTGGCGAAGGTGGTGCGATCTTGATTACAGAAGGATTTGATAGCGCACAAAGTCGTGGCGTGAAGGTATTCGCAGAACTCGCAGGATTTGCTGCGAGTCAATGCTCTTGCATCGATACTGTTGGGGTCGATCTTTCGGATGCTGCTCCAGACATTGCAGCGGCAATCGAAAATGCCCTTGAAAATGCGAAAATGAACGCAAGTGAGATCGACGCAATCATTCCGTTGGGCAGCGGGATTCTCAATGTTGACGCGGCTGAAGCAAAGGCTCTGCGATTGGTCTTTGGCGATCGTTTGCCGAAGATTCCCTTGATCACGCTTGCCCCGCAGATCGGAATCTGTGGCGCGGGTTCGAGTGCGCTTGCCGCAGCCGTCGCAGCGCAGTGCATTCACGAACAAAAACTTCCTGCAAGACTTACAACTTCTGGATCCGCTGCACTTGGTGTCGATGCTGATGCGCGGCCATCCTGCAGTGCAAATATCCGAAGCGTGCTTGTCACATCAACGGGCATGGGCGGTCAGAGTGCAGCGATCATTCTTCGGAGACCAGTATGAGTGCACGAAGCGAACGATCTCCCAGCGAACGAGTTGTCGTCAGTGGAATGGGCTGGGTCACGCCGCTCGGTCACGATCTTGAAACTGTTTGGTCTGCATTGATGCGTGGGGCTTCTGGAATGGCGCCGATCACTCGCTTTGATGCGCGCACATTTCCAACTTCATTTGCTGCCGAAGTGAAAAACTTTGATGTGAATCCACTCTTGAAAAATCCTGCGCTTCACGCAAGTGCAGGAATCAATTCACAGTTCGCTCTTGGCGCTGCTGCGCAAGCGTGGCGTCAGGCGGGTCTGGATGTCAAGCCCGCGCGCAACATGCGGCGCGTTGGCATGTATCTCGGCGCAGGCGAGGGCGTGATCGACACTCCAAATTATCTTGCTGCGAATTTGAAAGCGTGGGATACGCAAACGGGGAAGACTGATGGAGCGAAGTGGGCGGAAATCGGACTTCGAATTTTGAATGCCGCTGGAGAAATTGAACAAGAACCGAACATGCCTCTTGCGCACATCGCTCGAGAATTTGGCGCACGCGGTCCTGCGTACAACTGTTTGACGGCTTGCGCTGCAAGCACGCAGGCAATTGGCGAAGCAGCGAGCATTCTGAGACATGGCGAGGCTGATGTGATGATTGCAGGCGGTGCTCACACAATGATTCATGTTCTTGGTGTGACAGGTTTCAATCGTTTGACTGCTCTCAGTACCAGCAACGACGATCCATCAAAAGCGAGTCGTCCTTTCGATCTCACGCGCGGTGGATTTGTGATGGGCGAAGGCGCAGGTATGGTCATTCTTGAAACGCTCGAGCATGCGCGTGCGCGTGGCGTGAAGCCGCTTGCAGAATTGATTGGGTTTGGTTCGAGCGCAGATTCGTATCGCATCACAGACATTGAACCGACTGGTCGAGGCGCGGCAGCAGCGATGTTGCAAGCTCTTTCGCAGGCGGGAATTGATCCGCGTGCGCGCAGTGCAGATGGTCGACCGTTGGTTGATTACATCTCTGCACATGGGACTGGAACGAAAGAAAACGATTCGATCGAAACACTTGCCGTCAAGCGAGTCTTCGGCGATCTCGCTCGGGATGTTCCGATGAGTTCGGTCAAAAGCATGCTTGGGCATTTGATTGCCGCTGCAGGTGCAGTCGAATTCATCACATGCGTGATGGCGATTCACCGTGGAATGCTGCCGCCAACAATCAATTACTCCAATCCCGATCCAGAATGTGATTTGGATTATGTTGCCAATACGCCACGCGCCGCTCGCGTGCGAACGTGCCTATCCAACTCATTTGGCTTCGGTGGCCAGAACGACACACTGTGCGTCACGGCATTCGATGAGTGATCAGGTGAGTGATCAGGTGATAGCTATCAACCGTTCGAGTCGTATCACTCTCTGGATCGTTGCGTCCCTGATAATTCTCTCTGCTGTCGGATGGTGGCTTTCGGCAAGTGCTCCGTCCACATGGCTCGATCTAAACACACTCGCGGCAGATCCTGAAAGTGATCGGCGTGGACGCGAGCTCGAACAGAATCTCGCATCTGCAATTGCGCGCATTCGACCCACGGAAGAGCCGTGGGCAATTCGCATTCACGACATCGATATCAATTCATGGATCTCACGTCGACTTCCACAGTGGACCGAGCATGACCCAACTTTCGCGTGGCCGATCGAAGGGGCGAAGGCTCAAGTTCACTTTGATGAGCAGTTGGCGACGATCAGCATCGCATTGAAGGATCGAATTTGGAGTGGTTCGTTTACGGCACAGGTCGAGGCCGGGCAAATCAGACTTGTGCCGGGATGGGGTGCGATTGGTTTGCTCCCAGTTCCTGCAGGGGCGCAATTCGCGACGGATTTGTTGGAAGGGGATGGGGCAAATACGCTGGTTTTGCCGAAGATTTTCAAGTTGGGCGATGGTCGGCAAGTCGAGATTCGACGGATCGATCTGGTTCCTGGCGCGGTCGAAATCGAATTCGTCACGCGTTGATCTAATCGTCGTTCTCTCGCTAGGATGTTGCCCCGCGCACAGTGCGTTTTCTCCAATGCCAAAACTGACTATTAACGGCGTCCTTCTTGATTTCGAAAAAGGTCAATCGATCATCGATGTTGCGTTGAAGAACGAAATCGAGATTCCGCATTATTGCTATCACCCAGGATTGTCGGTGCCAGCCAACTGCCGTATCTGCCTGGCAGAAATCTGGCAGCCGAATGCGAAGACAGGTCAGCTTGAGGCGATTCCAAAGTTGATGCCGACATGTCATACGCCAGCTGGCGAAGGCATGATCGTTTATACCGATAGCCCAAAGGCGATCACCAATCAGAAGGCAGTGATGGAGTATTTACTGATCAACCATCCAGTTGATTGCGCGGTCTGCGATCAGGCTGGTGAATGCCATCTTCAGGATTACTCATATCAATATGGTCGAAGTCAATCGCGCTTTGAAGAAGACAAGATCAAGAATCCCAAGAAGGATGTTGGCGAACACGTTCTTCTTTATAGCGATCGATGCATCATGTGCACGCGCTGCGTGCGATTCACCAAGGAAGTCACTCAGACTCACGAGTTGATGGTCGAGGGTCGTGGCGGAACTGAAATGATCGATGTTTTCCCTGGAATACCGCTGAATAATGAACTTTCAGGAAATGTGGTCGATCTCTGCCCAGTGGGCGCTCTCTTGGACAAAGATTTCCTCTTTCAACAGCGCGTGTGGTTCCTGAAGAAGACGCCTTCGATTGATGGCATCACCGCAAGTGGCGACAACATTTCTATCGAACACAATGAAGGTGTGGTCTATCGATTGAAGCCTCGAGAAAATCTTGAGGTGAATCATTGGTGGATCACGGATGAAGTTCGCTATGGCTGGAAATTTGTTCATAGCGAAAATCGTTTGACGATGCCCGCTGTTCGCGGCACCGCAGAATTTGATCGCGCAGATCCTGAAACAGCATGGAACACAGCAATGGATCGCGCAGTGGAAGTCTTGCAAACTGGCGCACGAAATGGCCGCATTGCATTGTTAGTCAGCCCGATGCTCTCCTGCGAAGACGCGTTCTTGCTCGGACGAACTGTGCTTGCCATCGATCCATCGGCAGTGCTTGGCGTTGGTCCAGTTCCAAAGTCTGGAGAGGATCGCACTCTTGCTGGTGGATATACGATTCATTCGGAAAAAGCGCCAAATGCAAGGGGAGTTCGGCGCGTTCTTGCTGCGCTCGCCGCTGCCGAACCTGCTCGACGCATTGCTGCGGGAAGTCCGACTGTGTGTGATGCCACTGAATTTCTTGCAGCATTGACAACTGCTGGCGCTGGAGTTGCCTTGATCACTGGAAATTATCCAAGTGAGTGGTCCACAGAACCACTTGTTCGCGCTCTTTCGACGCGACGTTTCGTCTTGCTCGACACTCTGGCAAATCGGCTGACAGCAGTTGCGGAAAGCTTCTTGCCCGTTGCCACATGGATTGAAAAAGCTGGATGCTTCGAGAACGCAAAGGGTCGTCTGCAATCATTCGAGCGCGCTATTCAGCCAGTCGACTTCGCAAAGTGCGAAGGTCAGATTGCGCTCGACCTCGCAATGCGTCTTTCGGGTGGAAAGACAACCATCTACGACGCAGATCAGGTTCGAAGTCAAATGGCTTTGGTCCCAGGACTAGCGATGTTCTGTGATCAGGTTCATCATCCGCCAGTTTCGCTTTCACGCGAGAGTGACATGGTCACGATCGACCTGTGATTGCAAAGAGTTTTCTCCAAAGTCACCGACTAAAAAAGAACGCTCATGCCAATTCATAAAGTTAAGACTGCAGTTCGCTCAGCGAGCGAAGTGTGGTCGCTTGCATGGCCGACGGTCATCACGATGACCAGTTACACGCTGATGCAATTCGTGGACAGCATCATGGTCGCGCAACTTGGACCGCTTGAACTTGCAGCGCAAGGCAATGGTGGCGTCTGGTCGTGGACGATCATCGCATTCCTTGTTGGCGCCATCAGTCTCGTCAACACATTCGTTTCGCAGAGTGTTGGCGCAGGGGAGCCCACGAGAGCGGCGCGATATGCATGGTCGGGCATTTGGCTTGCGATGCTGTCGTGGATTGTCATTCTTCTTCCGGCAGGTTTTCTGTTGATTCCTATTGGTTTCTCGTGGATGCATCATGAGCCTCGGCTTGAATTGCTCGAGACTCAATATGCGCAGTTGATGATGGCGGGTGGTTGCTTCACTCTCGTTGGCAAAGCGATGAGCAACTATTTCTTTGGCATTGCTCGGCCAAAGATTGTGACGCTTGCTGCGATCCTTGGAAATGTCGTCAATATCGTGATGAATTATGCGTTGATTTACGGCGATGTTGGCTTGCCGCAATTTGGATTGCCGCCACTTGGAATTCCAGGCGTGCCGTGGTTCGCACCGATGGGTGTCGCCGGCGCGGGTATCGCAACGGTGATGGGTGTTGCTGTGGAATGTCTTCTACCTCTTGCGATTTTTCTTGGCCCAAAAATGGCGCGCGAATTTCATACGCGTACTTCATGGAAGCCCGATTGGGGTGCGATTCGCGATTTAGTGCGCGTCGGATGGCCAGCAAGTGTTCAGTTTGGAAATGAAATGTTTTGCTGGTCGGTTTTTATGACAATTTTGGTCGGGGAATTTGGCACGGATCATTTGGCCGCGGGATGGATCGTGCTGCGATACATGCATCTCTCATTCATGCCTGCAGTTGGATTCAGCATTGCAACCACGACACTCGTTGGTCGATCAATCGGCGCAAATAAACCGGAACTCGCCGAGCGATATGCACGGACCGCGCTTTGGATGAGCGTGCTCTATATGGCAACGTGGGGAATATTGATGATGATCTTCCGCGAACCGATGGTCCGACTCTTCACAACTTCTGCAGCAGATAATGGCGCAGCTGCGCAGCATGTGGTGGAACTTGGAAGTCGCATCATGATTTGTGCTGCGATCTTTCAAGCATTCGATGCGGTTGGAATTGTCTACACAGGAGCGCTTCGCGGAGCGGGCGATACTTTCTGGCCGGGCGTGATCACGGTCACGCTGAGCTGGTCTTTGATCGTGGGCGTCGGAGCGTGGATCGCGCACGCATATCCGCAGTTAGGATCACTCGGACCGTGGATTGGATCGACGGTTTACATCATTGTTCTTGGCGCAGCGATGACATGGCGGTTCGAGCGGGGGCCATGGCGGACCCATCGACTCGTTTTGCATGCTTCTAAAAGGTGATTCGATCGATTTGGGAAACAAAGACGGTTGGATGTATACTTCTCGACCCCACCAGAAAATGCTCGGCGCAGATTTTGGTTTTCGTACGTGTTTTCTAGCACAGAGTTTTCACAAGTTCTATCCCAACGAGGTTTTATACGAATGAGTAACGCAACGATCAAGCATGTCAATCCAGCGAATCCAGCAGCAGCCAAGCCACACGTCGAACTCGCAGTTCGTCACGCGAATGAAGGTCGTCGCGAAGAAGCGGTTGCGTCATATCGAACGGCTCTCGAGTCCGATCGCTCAGTCGCCACTCTTTTCGCATTCGCAAAGTTACTTGATCGAATGGGGCATGATGAAGAGGCAATCGATTTGTACGAAGAGATTTGCTACCTCCCAACGCCACCAGTCAATGCAATGATCAATCTTGCTGTGCTGTATGAGGACATGGGAGAACTCGTACGGGCAGAGCGATGCTTGCGCCGCGTGCTGACTCTGTATCCAAACAACGGTCATGCGCGCATGTATGTCAAAGATGTTTGCGCTGTCAAGACAATGTCGTATGACGCGAATGCTGAACAGCAAGCCGCGCGGCGTAACGCAATTCTCGATACGCCGATCACCGACTTCGAACTTTCTGCTCGCGCACGCAACTGCCTGAAGAAGGTGGAAATCCGCACACTTGGCGATCTCTTGCGCGTCACTGAAGCAGAGTTGATGGCATTCAAAAACTTCGGTGAAACCAGTATCAATGAGATCAAGGCGATGCTCAACTCTCGCGGACTGCGCTTGGGTCAAGGCCTTGAAGGCGGATTCGAAGAATCTTATCGCCGCGAATATCTCGATCAATTGCGCACGCAAGTTGCTCCTGAGTTGTTAGAGCAACCAATCAGCGCACTCGAATTGACGATCCGCGCCAAGAAGGCTGTTCAGTTGCTCGAAGTGCGAACGCTTGGCGAACTTGCGTGCCGCACGGAAGCCGAATTGATGGGGATGAAGAACTTCGGTTCGACCAGCCTCGACGAAATCAAGGCTCAACTTGCATCGCACGGACTTTCGCTTCGCGTGTTGGAGTGAGCGCGATTCGAACTTGTTTCTCAACCTTGTTTCTCAAAAAGCGATTCATTCAAACCCCTGCAAATTGCGGGGGTTTTTCTTTGAGTTGTTCTATGGATGTTGAAATGCTTGAGAGGAGTCAGCCAGAAAAGCCAAGACCAATCAGAGTCCTGATTTTTCCGATGGCACTTCTTCAGGATGCCAATGCGGAGTCTGGACTCCTTCGTACTTCAGCATGGTGCACATTCCAGAATCCGCGTGGTATGGAATGTGGCAGTGAAATGGCCAGATACCTGGGTTGTCGGCATCAAATGCGATCTTGATAATTGAATGTGGCGGAACCTCAATCGTGTCGCGCTGGGCGCCGGAGATTGGCTTGCCATCAATTTCAATAACTTGAAATGCGCCATCATGCAGATGCATCGGATGACCCATGGGAGTGTTGTTGGTCAACACCATCTCGACGCGCTCGCCAAGTTTGACGGTGAGGACATCTCGAGTTGGATATTTGATTCCATTGATAAACCATTGATATCCGTCCATGGTTCCGCTCAATACAGCTGGCAGCGTGCGATCGATCTTTTTCGTGACAAGCGGCGCAGTGGCGCGGAGGCACATTTCTTGCGTGTTGTCGAGTGCTGCGGTGGTCATCGCGGCTGTTTTTGGGAGCGCAGACTTTGCAGCGCTGTCACTTGTTGATCCAGTCGTCAATACAACTCCGCAGGTAAGCGTTGTGCCTTCTCCTTGCATCGTGATTGGGAAGACGGCTCCATCACTGGATGTCGTGTTGGAAATCGCTTTGGGAATGGTCACTCGCAGGTCGATTCGCTGCGCAATTGCCAATTGAAAAAAATTTCCGCGCAGAGGTTGGATCGGCTGACCGTCAACAGCAAGAAGTTCCGCATCAAGGGAACCTGTATCGACAAAGAAATCGGTTTCGCACGATGCCGCAATGATGCGCAGCAAGACGGTGTCTCCAGGATTCACTTTCATGACATCCGGATCGTCAACTGTGCGGCGATTTGCGAGCAGTGCATCGTATTTGACATCAGTGTTTGCAATTGGAGCATTCACCATGGTGCGAACAAATCGACTGTTCGCTTCGTCCCATTGTTGGGCGATCACTTGCGGCTGGTTTGTAGCTGGCATTGCTTGCATTCCGGGCATTGCTTGCATTCCAGGCATTTCTTTCATTCCCGGCATTGGCTTCGAGCCAGTTTTCATATCCATCGCGGGCGCGTTGCGAAGACCTTGAAGAATCGCCTCTGGAGATGTGAAAGAAAAATCTGTGAGCGTGATGACGAATTGTTTGTCAGCTTTCGCACGCT
>JBEELA010000310.1:0-3669 GCA_041168365.1 Planctomycetota bacterium | reverse complement strand
ACCTGCACTGCGGTGGGAGTTGGGAAGCAAGCGCGAACAAAGAGGCGGGCTTCAACAATCTTGCGGTACTGGGTGAAGATGTCTGGTAGATCGCGCAGTTCAAACGGAAGATCGTCTGGGTGAATCAACGGCGCGCCTTGAAAGACACTGCACGAAATGTGCGCGCTCTGCAGTTGGTGTGCAACCTGCGCATACTGTCGCGCCTCATCATGCGACGCCTCGGCGTTGAGGAACACCGAGTTGATTTGGTATTTCGCGCAGAGCAGCGGAATGACTTGCTCTGGCTCGCCGGTCATAACTATCAGCGAGCTATTCCAAGCACGCCATTGCTGATCGAGCGCACGCAGCGATTCAAGTCGAAACTTTCGACGAAAGCCAGGAATGGCTGGTTTACCAGGCAGTTCGTAGCGGTCGGGTGCGCAGGAATCGATGTAGACCGGCAGAATCTGTGCGCCTTCACCAACGGCGTTGTGCAGCGCTTCATGATCTGCGACCCGCAAGTCGTTTCGGTACCAGAGCATGATGCGTTGCGTCATGATTCAGGAGTTTCCGCGCTTTGATGTTCGACAGCGATCCGAGCAATACTTCACTTGATCCCAATCGCGTTCCCATTTTTTGCGCCACGTGAAGGGGCGTCCACAGGACTGGCAGATCTTCTGCGGCAAATTCTCTTTCTTTACGTTTCGCACAGCGGCTCGCATTCGATTGGTTGATCAAACTTGACGCAGGAAATGCGCTATTTACGCGAACAGTCTCAGCTGACCCATGCCGCCATCAAGGTGAAGCACTTGGCCAGTCATCCACGACCCATGCTCGCTCAGAAGCAGTGCAGCGAGCGCCGCCACTTCGGCGGGTTGACCAACGCGTCCGATCGGATGTCGTTTGTTGGATGCGTCCAACTTCTCAGGAGTGTTGAGCAGTCGATCTGCGAGCGGCGTCTGCGTAAGCGATGGCGCAATCGCATTCACTCGAATGCCCGAGGTTGCGAACTCCGCCGCCAAGGAACGGGTGAGACCCTCAATGGCTCCCTTTGCAGTAGCGATCGAGGCGTGGAAGGGCATACCAGTTTGCACTGCCACCGTACTAAACAAGACGATGGACGATTGCCCCGGCTTCTTCAGTGCTGGCAACGCGGCCTGAATGAGGTGAACTGCTCCAAGGACATTGATTCGATAGTCGTTCAGAAAGAGGTCTTCCTTCATCCGATGAAAAGGTTGAAGTTGAATACTTCCAGGGCAGTATGCAAGCCCGTGAATCTCATCAGGTAACCCTTGGATTACTGGCGCAGGGACACTGAAATCCGTCTCAATGAATTGGAGATTGGGGTGCTGCTCCAATTCCCGAACGGCGCGAGCAAGAACATAAACGCGGTGACCAGCTGCAAGCAACTGTTGAGTGAGGGCTTTTCCGATTCCGGAACTACCACCTGCAATGACATAATTTTTCATCGAGTGAAGATCGTAGGCATCATGTTTGCCAAAGCGATTTACATTGAACGCACGGAACCTCTGCTTGATAGCAAGCACGGGACTGCCAGTGGAGACGATGCGCTCTTTAGCGGTTCGACATTTCGTCCTGCCGCATGGGCATCGCATCGATCAAGGCGAAGAGCGCATCGGTCGTCATCGGCGTATCGATGATCAACACGCGGTGCTTCCACTGTTGTGCAGCAAGGTCGGGCAATGCGAGACCTGCTGTTGACTCGCCGGTACATCCCTGCGCAAGGCATGCCGCGAGGCCGGCGAGACCCATCTTTAATGCGGTTTTCATGCTTTCATACTATGCCGCGCAACTTGCAGTCGAAGTGATTTGCAAGACTACTAACGTGTTGTAACTCGCATTGCGTTGGTCGTATCCATCAATTCCACTCCATTCCTTGTTCACGCAATGCAGCCATACCTGGCTCGCATGCATCTGCCAATGCCAGAGCTGCATCGCTGGACAAATGCCGCCACGAATTCGCCGGTTGACGCACGATGGCGGCTGCCTTGCGCCGCCACTCGGGATTGTTGATGCCTTCTCCAAGAAATTCGGCTAGACGAGAAAGTGGAACTTCAGGCGCGCTCAGGAAGTCCTCATAACGCAAAGTCAAGACCCTTTCGGCGGGTAATTTTCCCAGCACAGCCAGTCCCTGTACGACCATTTGAGACCATAACTGTCCGCACAAGAGAGGCGAAACGGGCATGTTGCGAAAAGCTTCAGGCTGAAACTTCTCTGGCAAAAAACCGTGCAGTTCCCTTGGTAATTCAGTGAGTCTCGAGCGGTCCGGCGATTCGTACGGATCCACCCCTATGAATTGGGCAATCTGTGTTTCCAGCAGAAACATTCTAAAACCCAGATGCTGAGCCATTGACAGCGCGGTGTCTCTGCCATCACGTACCAGATGAACAAAGCGTGCATCGGGAAAAGTTTGACACAGCGGTTCGATGACTACAAACACACCTCCGGAACGCTCGACCCACATTTTGCGACCAAAACGCTGCTGCAACCAACCAAACAGACTCTTGTAATGTTCTGCGAGTGACGCAATTGGCTGGCTTGATATCACCGGTTCCATTTCAGCAAACAATTCGTCAGGAGTATCGCTGAGAAAAGGCAAAGTGATCTGCAGGATGGATGGAACTCCACTCTGGCGCGTAAAGCGGGCATTGACATCATCAGGGCGATATAGAACCTCGCCCATCTCAACTTTATGACGCAACATCAGGTTCAGGCGCGGCGGCATGCCGCCTATAAACTCCCAAAATTGTCGGCCACTGATCGGTGAAGGATCGAAAATGCGCGCGGCTCGCCCGCCAATATCGCCGATGGTCGTAAAGAATTCCGAAAGACTCAACACATCAGGATGCAAATGCAGCATGTTGGACAACATCGTTGAACCGCATCGGCCTGAAGTGACAATAAACGCGGGAGTAGCGTGAATCATTTGTTTCTCGAAGTATGAACTGTCATGAAAAATAAATAGCGTAGTGGACTTCCCCACGTTCAGAGTCGAATAAATCTGGGCAGGTCCAGCGCGTCGAAGAACCTTGAGATGTGCGCCTCGTGTCGTTTTTCGAAACTGGTTTCCCATTTCAAGCAGACGATCGCAGACAGTTTTCACTCTCTAAACGGACGCTTCAACGTCATCCATCAACCGACCGGCTACAAAGCAGACTTTTACATGGTGTTTGATCGACTGTGCTCGAGCCCGCTGCAGCAGTTGTGACAAACGCAATTTGAAATTTTAACAGTATTTTAAATCTTGCGTCTGTCGCATGGAGTCGTCGCACGACGTTATGGGCGAGGCGCTCGCTCGCGCCGGCGGCACACAAGTCCCTTCTCTGCCAGCGCAAACTTGTATATTTCAAGTCAAATCGGTGTCATCGTTCCTTTCTAAATTAAGCGCCGCCAACTTCTGTCTGGCAATCTCGATTATGCGATCGCCATATTTCTCAGCGTGAGGCGCAGATCAAAATTGCGACATTCTTCCGTTGATTCGTGAACCTTCCCCTAACTCACGGTCGTATGTTTCTCTGCGTCTGAAATGTAATCAAAAAAAGAAACACCCAACCTAAAACATTTTTTAAAGGGAGTGCGTTATGAAATTCTCATACGGTTCTTTGGCATTCGTTCTACTCACGGCCTCAACCACATATGCGGAGACAACCTTCTCGTTCACCAACCAAT
>JBEELA010000309.1:0-3850 GCA_041168365.1 Planctomycetota bacterium | reverse complement strand
GAGCACGATGCAGATATCGAAATCAAACCACAAACAATTCCATAACTCGGCTTCCAGTATTTTTCCATTGTTCCTCACTTGCGGTGCAACATTTGCAACCTGCACGCGGCACCGAGCGCGCGACAAACGGATGACGCATCCGTCGGTTGCGCGGGGAACATAGAAGCACGCCAAGGCGCTCTCTGGAAATATGCCCGAATTTCTTTTGCGTGAGAACCCCGCGGATTTTCTGCGATCTCTCCTAGCCCACCGTCGCAATAGCAGCTTTCACCGCCCCACGCCGCTTGCGCCATTGAAACACAGCAATTGCAATCGCTCCAAGCGAAACAACAAAGATGATCGATACGACCACAGCGACAATCGGCAATAAGACTGCGAATCCCGCAAGAACAAAACTAGAAAGCGTTTCGAAAATTGCAAAGAGTGGATTCAATAATCCGCCGCTGACCGCAGTCGATCCCACGCGCAAAGTTCCAGCAGCTGCATGAACTCCTGTCGCGACGCCGCCGCCAACAACCGCTGCGAGTGCCCACGTCACCCACTGCGGCACTGCGCTGGTATCGATCCCAGTCGCACCTGCGAGTTGCGATGCCATCACCACAGTTCCGGCCACCGCCGCCACAGGCGCTCCCGCAACATCAAGTACATGATCGAGCCACGGAATCATCATTGCCAAAATTTCAAGCACGCATGCAAATACAAAACAAACCATCGCAGGCATCGAACCGATCCACGCAAATCCACTTCCTGGATCAACCCAACCAAAGTGCGTCGCAATCGAAACGACTGCCAGTGGTGCGAAAATTCGCATTCCGCACGCAGCGCTCAATGCGAATCCAACCATCACTGCGAATCCATAACTGACAGAATCTTCCATATTCACACCTTTCCATTCTTGGAATTATTTGCGTTCGTACAAACCTACAAGTTTTGTTTTCGCCAACACATGACCTTCAATCGCCTTCTTGAACTTCTTCGCATTCGCACCAGGTTCTAATGTCAAATTCTCATCAAGCGCATAAAGAGTGAATGTGTATTTATGAACACCACTTCCTTTAGGTGGCGCAGATCCCCAATATCCCGGACGCTCCGCGCCCCATGATGTCACTCCCTGACATGCGCCCTTGGGATCTTTCAATTCTAGATCGCGCGGCATATTGGCAGGCAACATGTTCTGAGTCGCAGGAATTCCCCAAATCGTCCAGTGCACAAATCCACGCGCATTTGGATCATCCATCATGATTGCGAAACTGACCGTTCCTTTCGGTGCATCTTTCCATTTCAATGCGGGAGAATTTCCTTCACCATCTTCCGTGAACTCTTTTGGAAACGCAGTTTCATTTACAAATGAATCGCTCTCAAGCTTCATCGTCGTTTCATCCGGTGTTGGCGCAGGCACAACTGGTTTTGGCTCGGCTTGTTTGGCGGGCGAGTCAGGCTTTGGCGCAGATGAATCCGGCTGCTTGGGTGGCGTTTCACTTTGCGCAAATCCAACGGATCCAATCACGCAAATCAGTGAGGTGAAAAGAATCGCGATTCCCACTCTTCGCCCCACTCTTCCCCCCACGCTTCGCTCCAAGTTGTGTTGCATGCTCATGACTGCATTCTACTCCTATGCAACGACTTTCAACAATGAATCCGCAATCGTTTCTGCACTGCGTACTCTTGTCTCCAATGAATCACCCACTCACTGTTCGCGCTGGTCGCACTGCCGCAATGGTGATGTTGCTCGCAGGCGAAAAAATGGCGGTCACACCAGCGGGCAAACGGCTCATTCAATCTCTCGACCTGACTAGCGGTGAGGAACTTGCCGAAATGGCCCGTCGCGATTCTCCCGCCGCCACGCACCGCATTGATCTTCGCAAGACGCTCATTCGCACTTGGATGAAGGAAATCCAACTCTCGGGTTCTCCAATCACTCG
This sequence comes from Planctomycetota bacterium, assembly GCA_041168365.1. GTDB lineage: Bacteria > Planctomycetota > Phycisphaerae > Phycisphaerales > SM1A02 > F1-60-MAGs104. The sequence goes on along the minus strand of JBEELA010000309.1, from coordinate 1,928 downwards.
CAACATAATCATTCCTGGTGCAGGACTCGCGCCGCTTGCACTCGACTGGTGCTCTCAGCACGAAGATGCGCACGCAACGGAACTCGATTACGAGCACGTCGAAGAAAAACGAAAACTAATCGCGCAGTGCGCCGATGCTTCCGTCGCGAATCGCATTCGATGTGTTGAATGCGATCTTCGCAATATTGCAATCACTGAGCGCGAACTTCGCGCAAGCGGGTGGAATCCACACGCTCCAGCACTTTGGATCATCGAAGGTCTTTCTTATTACATTTCCCACCAAGAACTTGTGACGCTCATTCGCTTCGCACTCGCAGGCGATCACCGCAATCGAGTCATTATGGAATTCAGCGGTCCGCGCGACACACTCACCGAAGATGCACGCGCAGCGACTGAGAAGTATCACCAATTCATCGGGAAATTTTTCGGCGGCAACGATCTTGCGATCACCAACATCGACGCGGTCCTCGCAGACTCTGGCGCCGAAATGCAACGCTTGCTGCATCCTGCACAAATCGAAGAACTGCTTGGAATGGATCACTTTTTCCATAGCCCGCAGGACAGCTCGATGCGTATCGCGCTTCTTGCGCCTCGCACTTAATGTCACAGCGCGCAATTCAACCTCGGCTGCTTGAACGCTGGAAGAAAATCCTTCCCAAGGAATCTCTCGCGTGCGCGCTCGATGCGAATCCATCCGCTTTGCCGACATCGATTCGGCTCAATCCTCTGCGCGCTCCTCCCAGCGAAACGCTCGCACAACTTCGTGCGAGTGGCATCGCACTCGACGCCGTCGATTGGTGCGATGTTGCATACAAGACCCCCACCACGCCGCGCGAACTGCAATCGCATCCAACGCACGCGCAAGGTTGTTTTTATATTCAATCGCTTTCAAGCATCGCCGCATCATTGGCTCTTCATCCGCAACCGGGCGAATCCGTGCTCGATTTGTGCGCTGCGCCTGGCAGCAAAACATCTCATCTCGCTGCGATGATGAAGAACAGTGGACATCTTGTCGCAGTCGATGCCAGTCGCCCTCGTCAATACAAACTGCGCGAAGTTCTGCGCATTCTTGGGGCAACGGCTGAATGCATTTGCGCCCACGGCGAGCGTTGGGCGCGCGGTCATCCTGCGATGTTCGACCGTGTGTTGGTCGATGCTCCTTGCAGTGGCGAAGGCAGAATTCATCTGGGCGATTTTGCGGCGAATGAAGATTGGACACTCGGAAAAGTCCGCAGACTTGCGTCACTGCAAAAGGCACTCTTGCATTCTGCGATCGATGCGCTTCGACCTGGAGGAACACTGGTCTATTCCACCTGCACCTTCGCGCCAGAAGAAAACGAACTCGTGCTCGCGCGCGCACTCGAACGATATGCCGGCCGCATCGAAATCATTCCTCTCCCCTTCGATTTGCCACATGCACAACCCGCGCTGACAGAGTGGAATCAAAAACAACTCGACTCATCCATTGCCAACGCACGGCGAATCTTTCCACCTTTCGAAGGATTTTTTATTGCACGTCTGCGAAAGCTCGCCAATCCAACTTTATAGAACACTCCGCAGCATCACTCAAAATACTTTTCAGTTTCCCACTTTCGTCGGAACTTCGATAAACACATCCACGACTTGCCCTGGCAACACCGACATCGTCCCAGGATTATCTAATTCATATTCGACTTCCATCACGCGAACATCCACGCGTTCCGCCGAGTCGCCATTCAAAAGACGCTTCGGCGTGATCAATGGAACGAGCCTCAAGAAGCGCAGCGGAAACTCACCCTTTGCACCGCCTCGCGGCATTGCGATCGCCTTGGATTCCGGCCGAAATCGCCATGCGTCCATCTCGTCCATTTGCACACGCACATTCAGCGGAGTCAGCAGACCCAGCGCCACCATCTGTTGAAGAGATCCAGGCATAACGTGTTCTCCAG
>JBEELA010000308.1:0-10139 GCA_041168365.1 Planctomycetota bacterium | reverse complement strand
TGATACTGAGGATGTCAAAGAAAAATTCTGCATCCTTGTAAATCCTCACCCCGACCGGTTGGACCATGAAGGACCACTGATCTTGAGTAAATACAAATTGTGTAAGCGTAACCCCCGAGAGATCGGAAGTGAGTAACTCACTCACTGTTGTGATATTGGAACCAGTGGCAGGGTTTATCGCAGGATTTGTGACGACCTCACCTACGTAAGATGTTTCTGATGGTGGCGGATCTTGCGCGAAAGAAATCGCTGTAGATGCGAGCAGTACTGCGACGAACGCAAAACGTACGAGATTATTAATTGGTTGTTGGGGCAAATTTTTCTCCAAAAGGAGTTTATTTCAAGCCTCAAAAAAAACAATGACGGACGACAACTTTTTCGCATTTCGCCTCTGGAGGCACTTGCGAAGAGTGTGCTATTGGGATGGCGGTGCCGGCAACTTCCACCGCACCATTACGACCGATTTGATTGGCGGATAAGAAATCGCGAAGCGATAAAATCGATAGTCATTGATTGTCGTGCCGAGTTCTGCCGCGCCGCGGCGGACGAGTTCGCGGTAAGTCGCTGAGTGACTGGCGATTGGCGCTGGCAGGTCGAGCGAATTGAAAAGCTTTCCACCCGAGGGTCTTGTCGAGACCGAGTTGGCGTGCCGCTTCTCGTCCATCGAGTCGCTCTTTCACGCATGGCGGGATCGCGACATGCAGTGCCTGTCGAAGCGCAGTGATTCTGCTTCGCAATTCTCGTGCATTGGAATTGCTTGATATGTTGTCGTCCGACATGTAGGGGTGATGAGATTCAACGGAGCCGACTGCAGAGCGACCGATTATGAGTTTTCGACGATCACAATCGATGCATCAATCAATCATTCCGGACATCCCCAGTTGCTGAGCAAAGTTGTGAGATCTGGTCCGCTGACTACTCCGTCTTGACTCAAGTCAATCGTTGTCCCACCCCAATCTGCAAGTAAAGCTGTGAGATCGATACCACCAATACCGCAACGAGTGTCAAGCACATCGCGTCCAAGAATGCCGCTGGTCGTCAGAACGGAGTGACTTGTCCGACCTCCGTAGTATCCAATGCCTGCAGTAGAAGGAGCATTTCGGCACCATAGCCCGTTGCCGCTTTGAATTGTCGAGCGCTTATCGTCAATGTATGCAACCATGTTGGAAATGTTCGCAACATGTCCGTCATAAAAAAGAGTGACGGGACGACTCATAAGGCTTTCGTTGTATCGACGGTTGGGAGTTGGAGCTCCTTGATTCCAGTTCTTTTCAAACATGAGAGTCTTCAGTTCGGGGTACGCCGCACCCGCCAGATTTTGCCTCGTGAATGCAGTTGCGAATGTCGGTGCTTGATATCCACCACTCGTGGCTGGACGAAGCACTTCAGGACTCCACATTGCGGCAGCGGACATCATGTAACTCGACCAAACTGTATTAGTAAGAACGTATTCCGCTGGATTGTTAAAGTGCACAGCAGCTGCGTTATAGACAGTCGTGTCATTGGGGGCATAGAAACGCGAGTCATAAAATCGACCACCCAAGTAGTCATGAAAAGATCGGACATTGATCATCTGCGCAGATCCAAACCAATCTGAAGAACCAAAAGAATTTGGAAGTAGAGTTGGCCAATTGCCACAAGATCCGAGAGAGGGAGGGGGGCAAAAGGGACTCGATACCCAATACGCCCACAGTCCACCATCCGCAGTAGAGCCAAGAATCTGTTGAGGTGGGCATTGAATCTGAGAGGTATAGCTGGAACAATTACCACCCACTAAACCAAAGTTGTCCAAGTGTGCACTCCATTGTTTGCCGGAATTGGATGCTGCATACGCCACATGCGATTGGTAGAGCGCAGCCATGTTTGCTTTGGAAACCTGTTCGCCGGTTTCCCGACGCATCATCATCGCCGCGCCGCTGAGCAGCGTGACGATGAATGCTGCACAAGCGCAAGCAACAATTGATTCGGTCAAGGTGATCCCACGGGGAGAGAAGCAAGAAGCAGAGATCTGTTTCATAGTGATGCCTCCTATACATAATGTTACGGATTCGGCGGACAAAATAATGCGATCATTTTTGATTTTTAAATAAATTGCTCAGTTTGAGAAGTCAAATAGATTGCATGCAAAGCGATCTCAAACGATTGTTTTTCGGGCAAAACGCAACTCGCTGAAAGTTTGGCCAGAACATAAAAAAACCCGCAAACTTCTTCGAAGAAGCCTGCGGGAATTTATCTTTCAGTGGACCTGATCGGTCTCGAACCGACGACCTCTTCCATGCCATGGAAGCGCTCTACCAATTGAGCTACAGGCCCTTTGAAACAAAGCCTATCAAACAGATCACATCGCCGAATCAAGCGCGCCAGCCAAGACTGTTTTGGAAACTAATCCAACCATCTTCTTGTGGACCTGTCCGTTTTTCATAATGAGCAATGTTGGAATGGACTGAATGCCGAATTGCAGCGCGACTTCGCGACTGTTGTCAACATTCACCTTGCCGACTTTCGCCTTGCCCTTGTAATCATTTGCGAGTTCGTCGATGGCTGGACCAAGCGCGCGACATGGTCCGCACCATTCCGCCCAGAAATCGACCAAGACTGGAACTGTTGATTCCATCACGTCAGCCTTGAAGTTTCCATCAGTGAATTCGAGCGTGTTCTGACCAGCCATAAAAATCGTCTCCAAAAGAGTTCCAGAAAAAGTGCGAGGGGGAAAATGCGAATCGAAATAGTATCACCGCTTGGTTGTCGAAGTATGCGGCATTTCCTTGGGGATTTCCCCGAGAATTTGAAGGTTGACCGCCGCCTGAATCCGAAAAGCGTCGGCATGAGCTCGAATGTCATGCGCCCGAACGACCGCGACCCCTGCTTGCACCATTTCAAGCGCTGCCGCAACGCTCGCCACAACCCGAGCCGATGGTTGCGACTCCCCCGTCGCTGCACCAAGAAATGATTTGCGACTTGCAGAGACAACGACTGGATATCCAAGCGCGACGATTTCGCGCATCCGCGCGATGAGTGAAAAGTTTTGCTCGACTGTTTTTCCAAATCCCAATCCAGGATCGACTGCGATAGATTCGCGCGCAATGCCTGCGGCTTCAGCCAAATGCGCGCGTGCTTGCAACCAAGCGCAGACTTGCGAAACAACATCAGAATAGTTTGGCGCGTCTGTGTATTGATCGCTGTACGAATCTTTGCTTGGCTCGCAAAGACGGTGCATCAGCACATATCCACACTTGCGCCGAGCAACGAGCGCAAACATATTTGGATCATCTTGACCTGCGCTGACATCGTTGATGATCGTCGCACCAGCATCAAGCGCTGCTTCAGCGACGATTGCGTGGGTGGTGTCAATTGAAATTGCAAGAGTTGATGGAAGGTCCTTTGCCAGCCGAGCAATGACTGGCTGAGTTCGTGCGATCTGCTCGTCAACAGAGACGGGCGCTGCACCGGGACGCGTGCTCTCTCCGCCGATATCAAGAATGCGCGCGCCGTCGTCAATACAAAGTTGCGCGAATGCGCATGCGCGATGAAGATCATTGTGCTGTGCGCCATCTGAAAAAGAATCTGGCGTCACATTGATAATCGCCATGATGAGCGCGTGCGCCGAAGGAATCGAAGCGCGAGCGTTGCTCGACGACCATTGCAGAATGCGATCAGGCGAGATGCGCCACGAAATCGCTGCTTGACTTTCAGGGGGCGATCTTGACATTCCCACCGTCTTTTTCTGCTTTGTTTGCATCTGTCTGCTTTGTCCGCCCACCACCAAACGCACCGCTCAATATCTGGTCGTATCCAGCCGCGAGCACCGCAGTTGGAATCATCACGGCTGCTTCGAATGATTGCGGATCAGATCGAAGTGCGATCGCGATTGGAGGACTGCGCGAAGGGATCGAAGGCAGTGCCATACCGCCACCGCCGAAGGAATCCGCGATTTGCTTGACGACTTTGAGAATCTGTCCGACAGAAATGAACGCCTCGATTTGAGCGCCAGGAACAAGCCATGGGCGCATTGCGACCAACACACTTTCATCTTTGAGAGAATCGCCGCCATTTGCAGCGGCAATCGCGCGATCGAGAACATCAGGCCTCTGACTGAAAGTGATTAGCACTGACTTAGGCATCATCTTGAAGAATCCATGCATGCCGCGCGAACCAAAGATCGCCTGGCGAGTGATTTGGCGCATTGCAACACCGCTGAGGTCTGCCCCTTCCGCTTCACTTGCGCCAAGTGGAGTCTCCTTCAACTCGAATGCATCCGCGACCGTTCCATTTTTCAGAGTGCGACCATCTTCCCACGCCGGCTCTTTTCGAACGCCTTCCGATTTTCCAGCCTGCGCCATCAAAGAAGACTTGAAGAAATCGCGAATCACTTGCGGTTGGTCGGTTTCGATCAATAATGCACAATCATTCAATGCGCCACCAGCGAGAATTCCAAGCTTGGATGGATACGCCGCAAATCGAATGGATCGCACGCCTTCCTTTGCTTGCGATAACCATGCAGGTACAAATTCAGAAACACCCAGTTCTGAAAAACCAAGGGCTGCGGTCAACGCATCGAGTTTGTTTGCGCCACCAAGTGCCTGCGCATCGATTGCAGCGGCGAGATAGAAAGAAGACTTAGGCAATCCTGAAAGCGTCGCTGCGCCACCGCCCTCAACAGGCTTCGCGCCCGAAGCGATCTTCGTCAATTCGCTCTCAGGGGAATAGGTCGAATATGCACGAATTGAAAGTCCAAGTGCGTCGGCATCAAGAACCAGCAAACCATCAGAAACTCCCGCAAATAATGCGCGGAATTTCTCTGTGCGACCCGCGAAACCAGCGGCCATTCCTTCTGGCATCTGTCCGCTTTGCTGCGCTCGATCGGTTGCTGCGGCTTGTGATTCTGCCAGCGCGATTGCACTTGCCCAGGCAACCAAATCACCGCCGCGTGCCAGCGTCATGCCGCGCTCGCCAATTTTCTTCGAGAGCACTTCGCCGATTCCGCCAGCCGCGTCATATCCATCGATCGTAGCCTTTGATGTGGACACGATGACATGCTTTGCAAGAGTGCGCGAATAGACCTTCTCGTTTCGGAAGGTTCCAACACCATCATCGCCTGGCGCAAGATTTGCTTTGACAAACGCAGCAGGATCTTCGCTTGGAATGAGCAATACAAATGGTCGCGCGAGAACTTCGCCAGGCTTCACATCACCGCTGGGAAGACTCGTTGTCCACGCCGCCATCGATCCGCGTTCGTCGAATGATTCGCGAATGCCAAGCATGCCTCGCAACTGATCCACAGGACGTCCTGCGATCACCGTCTCCTTACGATCCATTCCAGCAACGCACGCATCAATATCGCCGGAAATTTTTGCGAGACTTGGAATGACAATCAAGCTCGCCGCATCTTTGGGGATGAACGTAAGAACATCATCGAGCGCGTCTCCACTCGAGGAAGCGCATGCAATAAAAGTCAACGCGATTGCGCCAGCACCGAGAGATTTGCGCGATTGACGCAAATGGCTGGATAGCAAGGCGAATTTCATGGATTTGATGGTTTTGGCGCGGCAGTTGGATTTGTCGCTGCAAGAGCAGTGTCAATGCACTTTTTCAACTCTGCGCTATCAGGCTTTGTTGAACTACCAAAAAATTCGATCGGCTTTCCATCTTTGCCGATCACATACTTTGAAAAATTCCAGCCTGGCAACTTGCCAGTGCTCGTTCCAAGAAATTCATATATCTGCGATTGACCTTCGCCAGATTTGGTCTGCGATTTTTCCATCATTGGAAATGTCACGCCATAATTTTTACTGCAGAAGGATTGAATCTCCTGTGCCGAACCTGGTTCCTGGCCACCGAAGTCGTTGCTTGGAATTCCGATGACAACAACACCTTTGCTCTTCATGTCGTCATACAACTTTTGCATTCCCGCATACTGCGGTGTGTATCCACACTTGCTTGCGACATTTACAATCACCACAACTTTGCCCTTGAACTGAGCGAGGTCATATGATTTGCCATCGAGATCTTTGATTGGAATTGTGTACATAGTTTTATCTTTCCACTTCTCAGTAAGTGCTGGAGTTTGCGGAGCAGTCTGCGCGCATGCGATACCAGTGGCGAGCAGGATGGCAGAGACGACGGTGTGACGAATGGCTGAGATCATTTTTTTCCTTATTATAAAGACGGTTACGCAACCATCACTCGACAGTTACGCTCTTGGCAAGATTGCGTGGCTTATCCACATCTTTCCCGCGAAGAACTGCGGCATGGTAGGCAAGCAATTGCAGCGGAATGACAGAAACAAGCGGCTGCAACTGTTCGATGACATCAGGCACATAGAAAACTTCTTCTGAAACTGTACGGATATGTTCGTCACCCTCGGTGGCAACAGCGATCACATGACCACCGCGACTGCGCACTTCAGAAATATTTGCAAGCACTTTTTCATATTGCGAATTCCTAGTCGCCACAAACACAACCGGCATCCCCTTGTCGATCAACGCAATCGGACCATGCTTCATCTCCGCTGCGGGCATTCCTTCTGCGTGAATGTATGAAATTTCTTTCAGTTTCAATGCGCCTTCGAGTGCAACGGGATAGTTGACACCACGACCAAGGAAGAGCCAATTCTCGCGCTGGACATATTTTGCAGTCGCTTTGCAAATTGCGTCGGACGTTTCCAATACACGCTGAATCTTCTGGGGAATCTCAATCATCTCTTTCAAGAATGATGTGACATAATCCTGGCTGAGATATCGACGGCGACCTATATAAAGAGACAACATCGCCAAAGCCAGAATCTGTCCCGTGAACGCCTTCGTGCTTGCGACTCCGATTTCCGGCCCGACGCGCAAATAGACGCCAGCATCAGATTCACGCGCGATTGTGGAACCAACAACATTCACAACGCCAAGCGTCAACGCGCCGCGTTGTTTCGCTTCTTGAAGTGCCGCAAGTGTGTCGGCAGTTTCGCCAGACTGACTGACGGCAATAACGCAAGTTCCAAAGTCGACGATGGGATTGCGATATCGAAACTCGCTGGCGAAATCGTTTTCCGCAGCAATTTTCGCAAGATCTTCCATCAGATATTTTCCAACCATGCTTGCGTGCAAAGCTGTTCCCTGCCCAACCATCACGATGCGCTTGGCATTGGCGAGCGTGCGCGCGTGGTCAACGATGCCACCAAGAACAATCGATCCCGTCCGCGTATCAACTCGACCTTGCATTGTCATGCGAAGCGATCGAGGCTGCTCGAAAATTTCCTTGAGCATGTAATGCTCATATGGTCCTAAGTCGATTTCTGCTAATTCGAATTCCAACTCGCGGACTTCCGTAGTGATCGGCACATCATCAATCGTCGCGGTTCGGAAGGAGTCACGAGTCAACTTGGCGACAGTGAAATCTGGCAGGGTGAAGGCCTGAGTGGTATGAGCGACGATCGCGCTCGAATCACTCGCAACGATGTACTCGCCATTGCCAACGCCAACCATCAGCGGAGAACCCTTTCGAGCAACCACAAGCGTGTCAGGTTCCTCGGCACACATCACGGCGATGGCATATGCGCCAGTGACTTCCCGAAGAGCTGCCTGAACGGCTTTCTCCAAATCACCGTGATAGAGCTCGCCAATAAGGTGCGCAAGCACTTCTGTGTCAGTCTCGCTGTTGAAAGTATGTCCCTTTTCTTCCAAATACTTCTTTAATGTCGCGTAATTCTCGATGATTCCGTTATGGATGATCGCGATTCCATGTCCTTGCTTGACATCGTCTTGGTGAGGATGAGCGTTTGCTTCGGTCACACCTCCGTGAGTTGCCCAGCGCGTGTGAGCAATGCCGATGGTTCCACTCAGGCCTTCTGTCACCTGCGTCTTTTCTTCAAGCACACGAACCCGACCAACCGCCTTGCAAATGTGCAAGCCATTATTCATCAAACCAATTCCGGCGGAGTCATAGCCTCGATATTCCAAGCGCTTCAAACCTTCCAGAAGGATTGGCATTGCTTGCTTGCGACCGATATAGGCGACGATTCCACACATGATTGACAACTCCTTGAATGAAAGTTCTTACAACAAACCCAACCATAAGGTAGCGTATATGTTCGAGAGGTTGCACGCGTGTGCGACCGATTGGCAGGACGCCTTCTTCGAGGTCTTTGACGCATGGATGCGTCGCATACTCCTCACGACATCACCGATCGCAAGAACGCGATTCGATCCGATATGCGCACGCGCCTCGCGACGCTAACGGCGGATCAACGCGCTGAGTGGTCTACTGCATCATGCGCGAGATTGATTCGGTCAGTTGCATTTGCCCGCGCAAGTCGTGTCATGCTTTATATGCCGATGCGAAGTGAGGTCGACGTGATTTCTGTTGCGCTTGAAGCATTTCGATTGGGAAAATCTGTCTGCGTGCCCCGCGTAGATGGTTCGCGCAAAACCATGAATGCCGTCGGAATTACCTCGTTTGACGATGAGTCGATGGATTCCGACTCGCTGGGAGTCCGAGCGCCGAAAGTCGGCCAAGAAATCCCGCACGAAGAGATTGACTTGGTCATCGTTCCAGGAGTTGCCTTCGACATGCATGGCTTTCGCTTGGGCCGTGGAGGCGGATTTTACGACCGATACCTTGCCCGATTTTCTCGCAACACTGCGACGATCGGAGTTTGCTTCGATATTCAATTCGTCCAAGAGATCCCAACAGAGCCAACTGATATCGCCGTCCATGCAGTCGTGAGTGATCGCCGCGCCGTCCAACGCGATCCATCACTTGCTTTGCTCGCAGTCCAAGATCGAAACCACATTTAAAACTTATTCAAAGGAATCCAACATGACACTCGACAGCCAACAACCACGATCCTCATCCGCAACTCTCTTCGGTGCAAATCGCCGCAAGTTTATTCCCATCGCGCTTGCATTGATCGCAGCTGCTGGAGTTGCAGGCGGAACATTTTATTTCACGGGAAATGATAAAACGCCAACAACAGATCGCGTATCGACGAACGCCGTGCCGCCAACGACTGTGACGCCATCCGTTGCGCCGATCGTCGCACAAAAAACAACTGAAATGCCAGCCATTACTGCGAATTCTGGCCGGCAGCCTGTTGCGCTGACCGCGCCTGTTGAGGGCGGTGGCGCAGCGATCCAACCTGTTACGCCAGCCGCAAGCGTTACCACCGCTACAACAAAAGCACCAACAACAATGAATCTTGCAACAACGCTTGCAATGGTTCCAGCCGATCCTCTTGGTGCGCGTCTTGCTTTGACGCACTTGCTCGATCGCCGCGAATTGAATGCTGCTGAGGAATTCTCTGCGATTACTTCTTTGCGTGAGTTGAATGCGAAACTGTTTTTCTCGCCTGCGATGAGCGTCGGCGATCCATTCATTCGCGTCTATACGGTGCAGCCTGGCGATACTCTTTCCAAGGTTGCGAAAAAGAATGATGTGCAGACCGATTGGAGAATCATCCAGCGCATGAATGGCATGAAGAGCGAGAAGTCGCTGCGTGTCGGACAGAAGTTAAAGCTGCCGGTCGGTGCGTTTCACGCGGAGGTTTCTAAGAGCAACTATCAAATGAAGATCTATGCAGGCGAAGGTCCAAGCCGCGTGCTGATCGCAATCTTTCCAGTTGGGCTTGGCGAGTTGAACTCGACGCCAACTGGTGCATTCATGGTGCGACCAAAAAGCAAACTCATCAATCCAGAATGGAATAACCCGCGCACAGGCGAACATTTCGCATCTGACGATCCGAAAAATCCAATCGGCGAACGATGGATTGGATTGATTGGCGTTGAAGCGCACAATCAAGGATTCAAGGGGTATGGAATTCACGGAACTGTTGATCAAACTTCGATCGGCAAACAAGCATCGATGGGATGCGTTCGCATGAGCGATGCAGATGTTGAATTGGTGTATGAATTTCTCACCGAGCCAAACAGCACGATTGTTATTGCGCCGTAAATAAAATTTGTGAATGGGAGTTGAATTTGCATTTCAATGCAGTGCTGTGCTGCAGACTGATTTGCCAACGTGGTAAAACACATACGGAATTGTTTTATGTGGGCGCCGCGGGACGACGGAATGGTTTATGCGAGCGCCGCGGGACGCATGTCCTGGCGCTCAAACATGCATGGACTCAAAAGTGGTTCGTGCAGAATTTGGCA
>JBEELA010000307.1:0-2527 GCA_041168365.1 Planctomycetota bacterium | reverse complement strand
ATCTGCTGAAGCCGATGAACTGCCCACATCACATCCGGATCTATGCCAGTGAACCGCATTCGTATCGAGATCTGCCGGTGAGACTGAGTGAATTTGGAACGGTCTATCGCTGGGAGCAATCTGGCGAAATCGGCGGACTGACTCGCGTGCGTGGGTTCACGCAAGACGACGCGCATCTCTTTGTGCGCGAAGATCAAATCGCTGAAGAATTGCAGGGTTGTCTTTCGCTCGTGAAGTTGATCTTCGGAACACTTGGTATGAATGACTATCGAGTGCGAGTTGGACTGCGCGATCCCAAGAGCGATAAATATGTTGGCGATTCTGCGAACTGGGATAAGGCCGAAGAAGCATGCAGAAATGCTGCGCGTTCTTTGGGAGTCCCTTTCACCGAAGAGGCTGGCGAGGCTGCGTTTTACGGCCCCAAGATTGACTTCATTGTTCGCGATGTCATCGGACGATCGTGGCAACTTGGAACGGTACAAGTGGATTACAACTTGCCGATTCGATTCGATCTTTCATACATCGGCGCTGATAATAAAGAACACCGGCCCGTGATGATCCACCGAGCACCATTTGGATCGATGGAACGATTCGTCGGTGTGCTCATCGAACATTTTGCTGGTGCGTTTCCTCTTTGGCTTGCGCCTGAACAAGTGCGCGTTCTGCCCATCAGCGAAAAAAGCGAGGAATATGCGCTCGAAGTTCTTGCTGCGATCCGCAAAATTGGCCTGCGTGCCACCATCGATTCAGGAAATGAACGGGTCCAAGCCCGCATTCGCGATGCAAGTGAAGCCAAGATTCCGTACCTGGCTGTTGTTGGCCCCCGCGATGCACAGCAACGGGTCGTTAGCGTCCGAGCCTTCGGAACTGAGGCAAATTTAGGGGAATTACCGTTTGATCGATTCATTTCAGGCTTGAGCAATGAATACAGAACGCGTGGCACAGAGTCTCTCAAAGCAGCCTTTCCCGCATGAATTCAATTATTTTTTCAACTTTTATTGGGCAAAGGGCAAATTGCGTAGTAAAGTGTTGCTGTCTCGAGTTTCTATCGAGATTGAACCGCGCACCAAAGAGACCATCCGACTCATGATTTTCTCAAATAGTTTTTCCGTATGACGACGGGCTTCACCCATCGTCGATCCGGCACTTGCGCAGCACACCGAACTCGCTTTCAAAACAACATGTTTGTTCATTGTCCTCTTGTCATTTCTGACAAGAGCCGTCATCACTTTCTTTCATTTTCACCTGTTCTCTGAGGAATTTACTATTACCCAATTCAACCGCCGTCCACCCTTCCGCGATTCTCGAGACTCTGGTCCTCGAATCAATGATCGCATTCGCGTCACCCCTATTCGACTACTCGACCAAGATGGTCAGATGGTTGGAATTGTGGAGCTCGAAGAAGCCAAGCGCCTCGCATCGCTTGCGGGCCTAGACCTCGTCGAGATCGCAGCGGACTCGCGGCCGCCGGTTGTTCGCATTATGGACTTCGGAAAGTTCAAGTACGAACAGGCAAAGAAAGAAAAGCAGAACAAAACCAAATCGAAAGCCGGCGAAATGAAAGAGGTTCGATTGGGTCGCTCGATGAAAATTGATCCGCACGATGTCGCGATCCGCGTCAATCAAGCGCGCGAATTTCTCATGGAAGGCTATCGAGTTGTTTTTGTACAGAACTTTCGTGGACGCGAATTGGCGTACAGAAATAAGGGCGATCAGCGTATGGAAGAGATTGCGCAGGCGCTCTCCGATATTGGTCGTGTCGAGTTGACTCCTCGACTCAACGGAAAAAGGATGTCGATGATTATGGTTCCAGACCGAACAAAGATCGACTCTGCAAAGAAGAAATCAGGCGGTACTGCAAAGCCACCGAAAGATCCTGCTGCAAAGGCTGCAAGTGAGAAGGCTGCAAGTGAGAAGGCTGCAAGTGAGAAGACTGCGGGTGAATCGAAAGCAAAAAAAGCGGTTCTTGTTGAAGTGCCTGCTTCGGCCATCTTGGAAGTCTCTGATATCAACGCGTCAAATTCGCAACCATAAAAACGTTCAAGCGCAGACTGATTTGCCTCCGGGCTCGAATATGCCAGGACTCAAAAGTGATTCGTGCAGATTTTTGGCGAATCAAATTCTCGCTCGAACGTTTTTCAGTTCAGTCGCGCATCTGTTTGCGTACCCAGCCGCTGGAAAGTTCTCTCGGGCGAGTTCCGCAGGCGGCCGACGGCACTTGTAATAAAATTTCGCAAACCGGATCGTGTCGGTCGCCGAGGACTGTCTGAGCCCCGAGAGGACTTTTCACGGCTGATCACTTGTGCATTTCCGTGGCTCGATTCCGTGTCTCAATTCCGTGGCTCGATTCCGTGGCTGTTTCCGACGCGCATCCGCTTGCGTGCCCAGCCGTTGGAAAGTTCTCTCGGGCGAGTTCCGCAGGCGGCAGACGGCACTTGTAATAAAATTTCGCAAACCGGATCGTGTCGGTCGCCGAGGACTGTCTGAGCCCCGAGAGGACTTTCCACGGCTGCCCACTGATGCATGG
>JBEELA010000306.1:0-3427 GCA_041168365.1 Planctomycetota bacterium | reverse complement strand
GAAAGTGTTCCCAAAGATGTCGACACCGGTTGCACTCTGGTGACTCGAACAAATATCGACGAGCCTGCCATCCGCACAGTCCTTGAGCCTCCAATCGCTCAATGGCTGAAAGAGTGATTTCAACTTTCACATGAGTTGCGACACAAATATTTCCTCGAACATATTCTCGAAATGAAATCTCCAATCTTTCGACTGACTGGCATCAGCAAGACCTTCAGTGGAGTGCATGCTTTGCGGAAAGTGGATCTTGATCTTGCTGCGGGGGAGATACATGCAATCCTTGGGGAAAATGGCGCAGGAAAAAGCACGCTGCTGCGGATTTTGGCTGGAGCGGAAATCTTGGATGCTGGTTCGATGCAATTGAGTGGGAAGAACTTTTTTCCAAAGTCGCCGCGGGCGGCACGAACCGCGGGAGTTTGTGTCGTCCATCAGGAACCCGCGATCGCAGAGCAACGAACTGTTGCAGACAACATCAATCTTGGTTGTGAGATTTCCTCGTTTGGAATTATTGATCGAGCAGCGCAGTTGCGCAAAGCGCGACAGGCACTAAAAGCGATTGGTGCAGAAGCGATCGTCGATCCCACCGCACTCGCAAGCTCTTTGACATCGGGCACGCGGCAACTTGTCGAAATTGCGCGCGCATTTGTTACGCAACCATCGGTATTGCTTCTCGACGAGCCGACCAGTTCTCTTGGAAGGGTCGAAGCAGATCAACTTTGGGATGCAGTTCGCACAATGGCCAAGTCTGGAGTCGCTGTCGCGCTTGTCTCTCATCGACTTGATGAAGTACGTCGTGTTGCCAATCGTGCGACGATCTTGCGAGATGGCGCGGTCGTTGAAAATGGCGAACTTTCGATGCTTGATGATGACGCGCTTGTGCGAGCGATGTCGGGAAGCGTGGTGAAAGAGTTGCAAGCCCGCAGTGCGCGTACGCATGAAAAGATTTGTTTTCAAGCTGGTTCCTTCGAGATTCGCAGGGGTGAAATTATTGGCATCGGTGGCCTCGTTGGTTCTGGTCGCAGTCGATGGCTTCGTGAATTGGCGTTGAAATCTGGTGCGGCAAGAGTGAGTGAAGATCGCCGCGGCGAGGGCTTTGCACAATCGCTATCGATTGCTGAAAATCTGACGCTCCCATTTCTTAGCCGAATGGGTCGATGGGGCATTGTGCTTTCAAGTGAGCAAGCGCGTATTGCCAACAAGTGGCGAGAGGCGCTTTCGATCAAATGCACAGGTCCGTGGCAGCGCATCGGCGATCTTTCTGGTGGCAATCAACAGAAGATTGCGATCGCTCGAGTTCTTGAGCAAGGAACTGCACTCATCTTGGTCGACGAACCAACACGCGGTATTGATGTTTCTGCGAAGGCTGCGATCCACGAGATTCTTCGCCATGCTGCGGACGATGGACATTCCATTGTCGTTGTGTCGAGCGACACGCGCGAATTGCTTGCACTCTGTGATCGCATCGCGGTGATGTGGCGAGGATCACTTGGGGTTTCGAAGGCGACGAACGAGTGGACCGAACATTCGATCGTCGATACTGCGCTTCGAGGTGCAGGCGTGGAGTCCGCAGCATGAGTACGCCAAATTCGCTCAACGGGTGGGCACGGTGGAATGCAACTTTCAAGCGCTTGCTTGGACCAAGTGCTGCGCTTTGTGCTGTAATTCTTTTCTTTTCCTTGGTCGCGCCAGAGTCGTTTTGTACTGCACAAAATGCGCGAACGCTTTCCGCTCAGTCAGTTGTTGTCGTACTCGGAGCGATTGGAATGACATTTGTCGTGGTGGGTGGTGGCATTGATCTGTCAATCGGATCTGTGATCGCGCTTTCATCGGTCGCATCTGCGTTGGTGGTTCGTGCTGGATTCAGTTCGGGCACTGCGGCTCTGATTGGATGCGCTGTTGGGTTGGTGGTCGGTTGCGTAAACGGATTCTTGGTGGCGTCGGCACGATTGCCAGCATTCATTGCAACTCTGGGAACGATGGGAATTGCGCGTGGTGTTGCGAAGTGGCTTGCGAATCAAAGCACGATCTATCCACCAGAAGATTGGACAAGTTCGTTGATGGCGAAGAATCCTGATCCTGCCTGGTTGCTTCTTGCTCCAGGAGTTTGGATCACCATCGTGATTGCTTTGGCATTTGGATTTGTACTCAGCCGAACTGTATTTGGTGCGTGGGTCACTTCGATTGGTAGCAACGAATCTGCAGCTCGACTCTGCGGCGTGCCAGTCGTTCGCGTTCGATGGACGACCTATGCGCTGTGCGGACTTCTTGCGGGAGTTGCAGGAGTACTGCAATTCCACAGACTCAGCGGTGGTGATCCAACAACAGCAAATGGCAAAGAACTGGAAGTCATTGCAGCAGTTGTGATTGGTGGTGCCGCACTTTCGGGTGGATTTGGAACGGTTGGCGGTTCAATCGTTGGTGCGATATTAATGGCGGCTCTTGCCAACGGATGCAATCTTGTCGATTGGAATTCGCTTGGAAGATGGGGAGTTTCGGCAGAGATGGCGCAAGCACTTTCAGGCTGGTTTGGATCGAGCGGTATTCCGAACTATGTTCAAGAAATTTTAGTGGGCGTGGTTATTGTGATCGCCGCGCTCGCAGATCGACGACGTCATAGATAATGCAATCATGATTCCATCACTCATACTGGTCACAGTCATGATTCACACGATGAACACTCAATCAACACCATCGTCGATTCCCATTCCTGCCGTTGCAACAATCGCCGGCGCGCCTGCGGCATTTGGCCCTCTTCCAAGTGCGAGGCAGATGCGGTGGCATGCAATGGAATCGTGCATGTTCATTCATTTCGGGGTGAACACATTCACTGGAGTTGAATGGGGCGGTGGAAAAGAAAACCCAACGCTCTTCAATCCAACAAAGCTGGATTGTCTGCAGTGGGCGCGTGCTGCGAAAGATGCTGGACTTCGTGGAATAATTATCACCGCCAAGCATCACGATGGATTTTGTTTATGGCCATCGGCCGTCACCGAGCATTCGGTGAAGTCCAGTCCGTGGCGCGATGGCAAGGGCGATGTGCTTCGAGAACTTTCAGCTGCATGTCGTGCGGAGGGATTGGCGTTTGGAGTGTATTTATCGCCGTGGGATCGCAATAATCCAAAGTATGGATCGGGCGAGGCATACAACGAATATTTTGCATCGCAGTTGAAAGATGTGCTTTCGAATTATGGCGAAGTTTCTGAAGTATGGTTTGATGGCGCATGTGGCGAAGGGCCAGATGGTCGTAAGCAGGTTTATGATTTTCCAAAGTTCATCGATGTTGTGCGGACCTGCCAGCCAAGTGCATGCATCTTCAGTGATGGTGGTCCAGATGTTCGATGGGTTGGAAATGAAAGCGGATTCGGCAGCGAAACCAATTGGAGCAGAATGAATGCGAAGGAATTTTTCCCAGGGATCACTGGAAGAA
>JBEELA010000305.1:0-7688 GCA_041168365.1 Planctomycetota bacterium | reverse complement strand
CGAGCAGAACCGCGCAGACTTATCAGCAGAATTAATCCGAAGATGAGAGTCATTGCGGCATATCCCACCCATGCCGATGTCATAGAACGCACTGCGGGCTGTCTGGGCGAAACATTTTGTGCAGCTACTTCTTGCGCAATCGCAGGCGCAGTGGCGAGCAATGCAATAAAAATCGCAAGAGACATTGAGGATAACTTTTTAGTTTGAGTCTGAAATCTGAACAAGTTTGAGCATTTGTTTTTCATTTGATATTTTTATTAATCTTACGAGATAGTTCCGGCAACTTCTAGGACTTGATGACCTGACATTTGACAAGATTCGCAGAAACATTCGCCATTGCATTTCGAGTGTCAACGACGATCTTGGCGTGTTGTCCAATCAAGGAATAATCCACAGCGTCGTGATCAGTCAGGATAAGGACGCAATCGTTCGAAGAAAGTGTGGCGGCAGTCAAAGCAACTGAGGAGAGGTCGACGCGATATTTTCTCATTGTTGGAAACTTTGCAAGATGCGGATCGTGATAGGAAACATCTGCACCACGGTCCCGAAGTAACTCAATAATCTCGGCTGATGGACTTTCGCGTGGATCATCAATATTTTTCTTGTATGCAATTCCAAGCACAAGAACCTTTGAGCCCTTGACGGACTTCGAGTGTTCGTTCAGTGCATGTTGCGTTCGTTCAATGACATAGTGCGGCATCGATGTATTCACCTCGCCGGCAAGTTCGATGAATCGCGTGTTGCGCCCAACTTCTTTTGCTTTCCAGGTCAAATAGTATGGATCGATTGGAATGCAATGTCCGCCAAGGCCAGGCCCTGGATAAAACGCCTGAAATCCGAATGGTTTCGTGCTCGCAGCGGCGATGACTTCCCACACGTCGATGTTCATATCGGTCAGCACGACCTTCATCTCGTTGACGAGAGCAATATTCACTGCACGATAAATATTTTCAAGGAGCTTTGCACTCTCTGCTATTTCAGCGGAGGAAACGCGATGTGCTGCTTTGACAACACGCGTATAAAAAGCCATCGCAAGATCGGTTGAAACATCATCAACACCACCGACTAACTTTGGAATGTGCTGTGCACTGCGCCCAGCGCTACCGGGATCTTCGCGTTCTGGGCTGTATGCGAGGAAATATTCATCACCGCATTTCAGCCCGCTCTTATCAAGAATCGGTTTCATTTCATCGCGAGTTGTTCCTGGATATGTGGTGGACTCGAGAACGACCAGTTGACCCTTGCGCAGTGACGCTGCAGCGGTTTTGGTGCTCTCAAACACATAAGTCAAATCTGGCTCATGATGTGGCCCAAGTGGAGTTGGAACGCAGAGCACAACCAGATCTGCTTTGGCAAGATCTTTTGGATCAGAAGTCGGCGTGAATTGCTTATCAGCTTTGAGGTTGCTGAAAAAATCATCGCCAAGATGCAAGATATATCGCTTACCACTATTCAAAGCATCGATTTTCTTTTGATCGACATCGAATCCGATGACAGGAAATCCGCCGTCTCGAATTGCTTGAACCAGCGGAAGTCCTACGTACCCCAAGCCGACGATGGCGATGATCGCTGTCTTGGCTTCGATTTTCTGCATGAGAGCTTGCGCAATTGCGCTGTGAACTGCAGGCCTTGTGGGTTGGGAAGGCGTAGTTAAATTTGGGGAATTTATTGATGTCATCTGTGGTCTGTATGTTGGCAAGATTATCAGGTGTTTATCGACGATTTCATAAGTCGAATTCATACTTGTCGTAAATTGAAATTCGAGGTTGGGGCTGAATAATTTAATCTTTTCACCCTCTCGCGCAGGGATTGGCGCGACGACATTTGCAACAACCCTCATTTTCCCGTTCATAGTTCGCCAGTGGCTTGGGTAGGTGCAAACATATGGATATGTGGCGGGCTTTGTTGGAGCGATAAACCAGAGTGATTTGGATTTTCCTGGGGAGACGAGGCCCAAGACGGCAAGAACTTTTTTGGAAGTTGGTACGAACTCCTTCAATTTGCCCTCAGGTGTCTGTCCCATTCGATCTCCCGCAAGCCCGATTTCTGCAAGTGCATTCGGCGAGACGAGCAAGAAATTGTGTTCTAAAGCGTCTGGATTATGGAGAATCAAATGAACGAGGCTTCCAGATGCGACCGTGAACTCTTTGCGGTCGTAAGCCATTTGTGATGGAAGCGTGCTGATTTCTACGGTGACTTGCTCTATCGGCAACAGATCGGCTGGTCGTTTATCCATGGGGAGTGCTGCGAGGGCTCTCAAAGCGACGACCCGAGCATCTGCCGAAGTTCCTTCATTCTTATAGAGCGCGAATAGCTTGGCGACGATGGAGGTTTGGGAAAGTTCATCTGGGTTCCAAGCCGCGATGAGGTCCCCATAGCTGTCCGATCGTGAGTCGTGCAGACCAAGTTGTTCGATTCGTTGAAGAAAGTAGTCAAGTGGCTTCTGCTTTGCTTCTGCAGCGCATGCACCAATCGCGGTTCGTCGTTCGCTTTGCGATGCTGTCGCAGAGTCGAGTCCAGCGCAGTTCTCAGGTGGATTCGAGCATTTCACCATGGCAATACAGATAAAAATTACGACAAGCATGCGAGAAGAATGGTACACACGCTGATATGAGTGAAGTTGTTCCATGTGTCAGCGTTCGCATTCATGGAGCCGCTGGAGAAGTGACTGGGTCGTGCTATGAAGTCACGACTCCTCACGCGCACTTGCTTGTCGACTTTGGAATGTTTCAAGGTGGAACTGAGCAAGAGATGCGCAATACAAAGGCGCCAGAAATTGATTTTGCATCACTCGATGCCGTGTTGGTCACGCATGCCCACATTGATCATTGTGGACGTTTGGGAATGCTTCCTGGACTTGGCTTTCAAGGACCAGTTTTATCGACAGAGCCAACGGCAGAATTGCTACCGCGGGTTCTGACAAGTTCGGCCACCCTGCAACAATTGCGTATTCAGGAAAATCGCGCGGGGACCTCGCCGTCGTCTCGTGTGCTTGCACCTGCGCACCTTGCATCTGCAATTCCAATTCGAAGCGAGCCTCCACCGATTTTGTTTACCCATCGCAATGCGGAACGAGTCGCAAGAGCTCTGCGTGCGATTCCTTTTATGGAATGGGAATCGATTGCAGAAGGAGTTGAGATGCGATTCTTACACGCATCTCATGTGATTGGTGCTGCGAGTATCGAATTGCGAGTCCAACGGACGAATGGGACCGAACCCGCACGCGTTCTTTTTTCTGGCGATGTTGGTCCTATGGAGAATCCCCTACTCGCACCGCATCAGTGGTCAGATTGCACTCCAGATTTATTGATCATGGAATCGACAAATGGCGCAAGAAAATTTCCTCAAGTAGATCAATATCAATTACTCGTCGAAATTTTGAAGGAAGCAAAAGCGAAAAACCAACGTGTTTTAGCGCCTGTTTTTGCTCTTGGACGCGCTCAGACGATTCTGCAATTACTTGCTCGCGCTTCGCGCGACGGTGTTCTTCAGGGGATGCCGGTCTATCTTGATTCAGCGATGGCAGTTCGCGCAAGCGAGTTGTACGCACGGCATCCCAATTTGCTAGAAGCGTCTTTACATCATTCGTGTATGCGCGGAACAAATCCACTTCACTTTCCAGAGCTGCACACGCTGATGTCGCGCAGAGAATCAGAATCAATTGATCGAATCAAGACGGCATGTGTGATTATGGCGGGCTCTGGATTTTGTGATGCAGGGCCAATTCTGCGACACGTCAAGCTGGCGATCGATCAACCCGACACAAGAATCTTATTCACTGGACATCAACTCGATGGATTGCTTGGTCATGGTTTATTGCATGGCGCAACACGTGTAGAGATCAATGGTGCGGCGCTTGATGTGAATGCAAAGATTGACCGCATCGCTGGTATCTCTGGCCATGGAGATGCGGACGATCTTTTGGAGTGGGTCAAGCGCATGCCAGGCTCACCGAAGACTATTGCGCTCGTTCACGGAGCTGTTGAAGCTCGCGAAGAATTCGCAGCAATCTTGCGACAAAATGTTTCAAGCGAGGTTCGCCTTCCAAGCCTTGGCGATTCTTTGCACGTCAATTGATTTCGAAGAATTAAGCGCCTTCGATTTTTAAAAGTCGAAGGAATCCCATTCTTGCAAGCAGCCTTTTAAAAATTGGCGTTAATTTTGAAACAGTAAGAGAAATTTTCAGCTCAACGCAACTTTGGTGGATAAGCAACAACGTCTCGAATCCACGGCTGCTCATCGCAAGAACTTCAGAGATTTCCAGATGGACTGTCTGGATATTTTTAGGCAGCGCGAGAAATAGAACTCGAAATTCATTTTGCATTCGTAAAGCATCTTCGGTGTTTATCGTTGCTTGATGAATCGATAGAGTGAGAACGGCTCCCGATGTCGAAGCTTTGAGAACTGGTTCTGCATTATTCATGAGGCGAATCATAAGTTGGTTTTATAGTCCTATAATCCGAAAATAATTTATTTGCAAATTTTGAGGGGACGCTATACTGATTTCATAATCGTTCCACGTGGAACACAACGAAAGGAATCGTTATGAAAGAGAATCGCACGGATTCATCGTCAAATTCACAATCGAGCACGCCAACCACTGGAAAGCAAGTCCCGACCTCGAGGCTTGGTCGCGGCCTTGGGTCGCTGATTCCAGCAGCCCCACAACAACCATTTCAGCCGGTTGCATTGCCTGCGACTAAACCAGAAAGCGATAAGAGCCCCTCTACCGAAAGCACTCCAATAAAATTGCCTATTGCTTTGAATGTTCCGTTATCTATTCAGCCACCACTGACTAATCCAACCATTCAAAGCATAGAGCGTTCCACGGGGAACATTCCAGTTGCCACCACAGCAATTCCCACAACGGCCGTCATTGAAATGAACATCTCGTTCATTGCTCGAAACTCTCGGCAACCACGAGAAAAATTTGACGATCGAGCAATTCAGAGTCTCGCTGAATCGATCAGGCAACACGGTCTACTGCAGCCTGTTGTCATTCGTAAATTGCGCATCCCTCATGGTGGAAAGACCCACGAATTGATCGCTGGCGAAAGAAGATTGCGAGCCTTCGAATCTCTTGGGCGGGCTGCTATTCCTTCAATTACTAGAGATGCAGATGAAGCCCAGTCAGCAGTTTTCGCGCTCATTGAGAACGTCCAGCGTGAGGATTTAAATCCTTTGGAGCGCTCTAAGGCATTACAAAGGCTGATAACTGAGTTTTCTTGGACTCAGCAACAGGCCGCAGAGAAGGTTGGGCTTGATCGAGCCACAGTTGCGAACTTACTTCGACTGAACGATCTAGATCCATTCTCTGCAGGTTGTGTACGTGAAGGGCGACTCTCTCAAGGCCATGCAAAGGCATTGTTGGCGATCGACAACCTTCAAGCAAGAAGAGCTATCGCTGAAAAGGCGCTTCATGATGAATGGTCCGTTCGTCAGATTGAGCGCGAGGTCCAGAGAGTAAAGACGGTATCTGGATTGACCACAGCGCCAGCGTTAGTGCCGCCTCGTCGCACATCTACTCAGGTCGGCGACCTTGAAAGGCGCGTTGGGCTTCACATTGGATCGAAAGTAAAGATCAAGAAGGGGCGAAAAGCCGGGACCGGCACATTGTCAATTCAATTCTTCACCCTTGACCAATTCGACGGTATTTTGCAGAAAATGGGGTTTGACCCGAATAATCTGAATTATTGATTAAGTTATAGGACTATATTAAACTAAAACTTTGGTTTGTTTGAAGTCGGTCTTGATTGAGTTCGATGGGATGTTCACAAAGGAGCACCCCCATATGAGAACTAAAATGAAGATCAAGTTCGCCACTGCAACTAATCAGAAAATCAATCCCCTTGGAAATGCCATTACTTATGGGGTGAAACCCGCACTTCGGACGGCCAAATTGTTCGCCGCACCTTTGCGTTTGGAAGCAGATTGGAATCAACGTCTTCGCAATGTTCAGCAGTCGATTGGAGGTTGGGGGTGCGAGCTTCTTGAACTGCGCCGTTGCGACAGGATCGTTCCTATGTGGCGCGCTGATTTTCCAACTTTAGATTTTACATTTTCTGATGCCGACTGACTCCCTTTGACGCATCGCCAATGACATCGCTGCGGACTTATGATCATCTTTTCATAGTTGTGGACCGTCGCATCAATTCCAGAAATCCAAAAAAGAGGAACACTCGTGTCAAATATTTTTCCCACCACCCAGGTTTTTAAAAACACTTCGTTTCGCCATGCGTTATCCGTGGCTGCCATCATCACATTCCTCGTCGTTACTGCCGGCTTTTCTCAGCAGAAGCCATTGGCGCAGTCAGCGACAGAAACGAAAAGCACGGACACACCGACGAACTTCGAAGTAGACGACGTGCACTCGATGGCGTTGTTCCGCGTGCAGCACATGGGCGCCGGAAGATTCTGGGGGCTCTTCAATGATGTCAGCGGAACTATTCAGTACACCCCCGAGAAATCTTTGTCGCTGAACATCACGATTCACACAGAAAGCGTTGATAGCAACAATGAACAGCTCGACCGACATTTAAAAAGCCCAGACTTTTTTAACTCGGTTGAATTTCCGCAAATGACCTTTGTCAGCATCAGTGCAAAACATATCGAAAGTAGTCGATTCGAAGTTGTTGGAGATCTGACTATTCATGGGATAAAGAAACGAATCACCGTGCCTATCGAGTGCTCATCAATTTCCAAAATCGGGGGTAAAACTCGCGCTGGTTTTGAAGCCTCCTTCGAAATAAAGCGCAGCGACTTTGGTGTCTCGTATGGAGTTGAGAAAAAAATGCTCGGCGATGAAACGCGGATTATTGTGTCACTTGAAGGGATTGAGCCGGGGAGTGCGCCGAAGAGTAAGGAATGATTTGTTTCGAAAGATCACTCTGTTTCAGCAGAAAAATTTGATTTGCGCTCAAAATTCTTAGCTGACAAAAGCCATCAAGCTCATCCTCGCTGCAGAATGATCTCATTCAGAATCGCTTCAAGCATCTCTTGACGCCCTGAAACAAGAGATGGTCGCGAAATTTTAGACGCCAACTGTGCACACTCGGACAGTGTGTGTTTTCCTGAAGCGACTTCTATTCCAAGCGGAGTCGACCAAGATGCGTATCGATCCTGAATGAATTGCGCGAAGCGTCCATCGGCGCGGATTCGTGCTGCAGCCTTCAATCCAAACGCAAATGCGTCCATTCCTGCAATATGAGAATAAAACAAATCAATTGGTTCGAAACTTTCACGCCTTCGCTTCGCATCGAAGTTCAATCCGCCTGCTTGGAATCCACCCATTCCTAAGACGGCAAGCATCACGTGCGTCGTCAAATACAAATCTGTGGGAAACCGATCTGTATCCCATCCAAGTCCAGGCGTGCCCATATTGGCGTCAATGGAACCAAGCGAATTTGCAGCAATTGCGACTGAGAGTTCGTGCTCCATCGAATGACCCGCAAGTGTTGCATGGTTCGTTTCAATATTCAATTTAAATTTTCCGAACAAGTTGAACTCTCTCAGAAAATTTAAGGTTGCTTCTGCATTGCTGTCATATTGGTGGGTTGTCGGTTCATGTGGCTTCGGCTCTATCAAGAGAGCGCCAGTGAATCCGATTTGTTGCGCATAATCAGCGGCAAGATGCAGAAATCGTGCGAGGTGTTCACGCTCGCGTGCGAGGTCAGTATTGAGCAAGGTTG
>JBEELA010000304.1:0-3924 GCA_041168365.1 Planctomycetota bacterium | reverse complement strand
GCAATTGTTGTTCTGAAAAATAGTTAAACTCTTGGTGCTATGAATTCCGTTTCAAGCCCGAGAAAATCAATCGTTGCAAGCACGATTGCGCTTGCAGCGGTTCTTTCTTTCAGCGCATATGCAGTGGACGACGAGAGTGATCTGCTCAAAAAAGCGATCAATAAGATCGAACAGCTCGAGAGCAAGATTTCGACGATGGAGACTCGCCACGATGCGGAGATCGCAGCGATTCGCAACGAAAATGGAGACAAGTGGCTAACGCAGCAACGGGCGCAAGAGATTCGAGAATTGGTGAACGATGTTCTCTCTGACTCGGAGACTCGATCCAGTCTTCAAGGCTCTCCGTTGACCGCGGGCTGGCACAACGGATTCTTCATCGGCAGCGCAGACGGCAATTTCAAATTGGAAGTCAGTGGAGAAATCCAATCGCGCATGGCCTTCAACAATCAACCAAGTGCGAATCGAGTTCCTCCCAACGATGGCCCATCATCTGAATACGGTTTCGAAGTGCGTCGAGCCAAGCTTGGATTTGATGGAAACATTCTTGATCCCAGTTGGACATACAAGATCAGGATGGGATTCAATCAGAATTCGCCTATTAACCAGACATCTGAAATATTTCAGAACACTGTAAATACGTTCGTGCTTGAGCAGGCATACATCCGCAAAAATTTTGGCAATGGGTTCTCGATTACGACGGGGCAGTGGAAGAGCAACTTCAATTATGAAGAGTCTGTCTCTTCAACAGACCAGCAATTTGTCGAGCGCACTCTGATCAATCAATATTTCAACACCAAATGGATTCAAGGGGTCCAGCTTGGATATCAAACTGCAACTGTGCGTGCGAATATCAATTACAACGACGGCGGCGGAAATCGCAATGTTGGAGTTGTGAACGTGGGTAACAATTCTGGAATGAATGCCGAATGGGCAACCGCTGGGCGCGTCGAACTGAAGTTGGCGGGGGAGTGGAAGCAGTTTCGCGAAGCGATGTCTTTTCGTGGGAGCGATGACGGAATTCAAATTGCTACCGCATACAACTGGCAACGCGGTGGATCGAACAATAAACTCAACAGTGATTTCGTAGGCAACAGCGATGGAGTCAATCTTTCATACACCGCAGACTTCAATGCGCGGTTCAGCGGGGCAAGTTTCTTTGCCGCATTCTTGGGAAACACTTTTTATTCTCGACCCGATGGTGCGGCCCCTGTCAATTCCTATGGCGCCGTTGTACAGGGTGGTTACTTTGTCAGCGAAGATGTCGAACTCGCCGCACGTTGGGAGTGGTTGAATGTCAGTGGCGGGACGACGAATATAAATGCAGGACCGAATCCTGGAGATTCATCCGCCATCAACGCGCAACACTTTTCAATCTATACGGTTGGTGCGAACTATTACATCTCCAAGAATGAAATCAAATTGAACGGAGATGTTGGATATGTCGTTGGCGGAATTCTGTTCCAGAGTGGCTTGTATAACCAGCCGATTTTTGGCGCAGATTATCGATCGGACCAGACATCAGGATCCACGGGGCAAGTCGTGCTGCGAATCCAGTTGCAATTGGTTTTCTGATTTCAACCTTGTTTTTATCGCAGGGGGATCACATTAAATGGTCGCGATCGAAAGTCCTTCCACTCCTCGCCGACCTCTCCCAAATCCGCAAGATTTCCATCGTGAGCAACATCTGTCGTCGCCGCTTCCGCAAGGACAAATTTATGGCCGTTGTATGTGATCGTCTGATCACCTCGTTGCACATCGACACGTATGCCAAGGATCGCATGGCCTGTTCCATCTTTCATTTTGATCGTGACCATCACAACATCTGCAATCTTCTTTGACCGAATCAGTGCAGCCATCAGCGTGGACTTCGAATCACAATCTCCGCCTTTCAGCAGCGTGATCATGGGAGTGCGCATCCCGCAGCGATCTTTGCCGTCCGGCAGATCGGTAATCGTTTCGTATGGAATGCTTTGAATGAAGCGAAAAATTGCATTGACCTTGTCGCGAGCCGTGGCAACTCTTGGCGCATCACTTTCCTTCAGGACCCGATCTGTTTCGCGCAAGATGCTTTGAGCAATCGGCTGGACTTCATTTCGACATCCTTCAACCAACCATTCATAGTTTGCTTCAAGAATGCCCATTGCGCCATCGGCTGATTGGGTCACTTGCATTCCATGATGCGCCAACTTTTCTTCCTCAAGACGCTGACACCGCAGTTTGTCTTCAGGAGTTGTGAATGAAAACTGAATCGCATCCATCGGAACGCCGAAATGTTTTTCGATTGACTGCGCTTGCGCTTCATTCACCGAAACCTGAATTGTAAAGTTCCAAGGCTTGATGGAAGGATCGCGATACTTCACGCCATCGCGATAGGTGATCGATGGCGTCGCATCGAGCCATGTAAAAGTCCGCTTGATGATCTTGGATTTCACCTTTGCAGGTTCATCTGGGGTCCTCAGCCAAGCATCAAATTTCTTGTTGTAATCTTTGGGAGGAGCCTGTCCACCACCAACTTGAAATATCAAAGCAGCCGTAAGCGCAAGAATTATCGATTGAAGAAGGGCAGGCATAACTTTTCTGATTGTAATCAAAGGTCAGAGTGGAAATTTGCCAAGTCAGGCATATCCTTATCACGTGAGAACTCTCGTTGCAACGATTCTGCTGACGTGCGCTGCAATGACTGCGCCATCGATGGCGGGGATCACGCTTGTTGGACCAACGACTTACTCTCTTTCAACGCTGCTCTATCCAACGCACGCCGCAGTTGGCGATGTTGATAGCAATGGTGTTATGGACATCGTCGTCAGTTGCCGCGATACGACGGGCAATATGGCTTTCTTGCGTGGGCTTGGCGCAGGTGTTTTCGCTCCAGCAGAAATGATTTATGCCGGTTCACAGACAGACTGGGTAGAGATTCGCGATGTGGATGGAGATGGAACTCCAGACTTGCTTGCGAGTATTCGTTCGGGATACGGAAGAGTTGCGATTTTAAAGGGTCTTGGTGGTGGACTGTTCGCACCGCCTGTCATGATTCTTGCTCAGCGTCAGCCTGCGGGAATGATTGTGCGTGATCTTGATGGTGATGGCGATCTCGACGTTGCGCTTGTCAATTACATCTCTGCTTCGGTTGAGATATGGAAGGGCGATGGTGCAATGCACTTTCAGCTTTCTCAGATCATCATGACCCAACAATGGACTGCGGGCATTCCATATCCATTCTGCATTATCGCCGCAGATTTCGATGGCGATGGCGATCTCGATCTTGCGACCTCCTCCATTGGTGGCTCTCAAGTTGCAATCATGCGCAATATGGGCTCAGGGAATTTTTCTCAGGGAGAAACATGGCGCGCGCCTCCAGTTGGAGATGAAATAGTTTCGATTGCCAATCTCGCAGCATCAGATATTGACAAAGATGGTGATATCGACATCATTTCGAATGGATTGTTGCTTTCTTCGCCCAATGTGGCCGTTTATTGGATCAATGATGGATCCGGTCGCTTTGCGCAGAAAGCCACTCGTCCTGCTGGAACAGAGGGATATGCGTGGACTGTGAACGCCGCTGATATGGATAATGATGGAGACGACGATGTGTTGATGGGTTCGGCTCTGCCTGGAAAGTTGACGATCGCCGAAGTTGATGGCGCAAATGGCGGTGCATTCGTGAATGTCACTACAAGATCAGGTGGCAGTTTTTTTCGCGATATGACACTGATTGACATTGATAATGATGGTGATAGAGATGTCGTCGCAGTCGACATCGCCTTGCACACGGTGATGATCTATCGCAATACTTCTGGTGGAGTCGCAGACGATCCGCCGGAACACCCGTGGGGAACTCTTCCTAAGTTCAAGAACGCATCTGCTGCATCTCAGTGGTTTGCACAATGGGAACACGCCGAAGGATCGTTGGCTGGTGAAATTCCT
>JBEELA010000303.1:0-6906 GCA_041168365.1 Planctomycetota bacterium | reverse complement strand
GGTTTTCCATATCCAAGCGATGCCGTATTTGTCTCTGGATTTGTGATCGCAGCGAAGTATGCAGTCGGTACTGGGATTTGCTGTTGCCACGAAGTGATGCCTGTCATGATGTTGGGCATCTGCGTCGGATTGGGCATCGAATCGGATTCAACATAAAACTTCGTCGCATCCCAGTAAAAACGAACGTCTGGTTTAAAAGGAGTGAACGACTGCACCATCAACGCGCCGCTGCCAGGTGGGGGAGAACAGGCAACCATCGACATCATCAATGGCTTTCCATTCAGAGCATCAACTTCTGCAATTTCTTGCTCTGCGAATGCACGGTAGTACGCATTCAGATTCGCGAGCGCGACGTGTATGAATTCGCCCTTCTCGTTCTCGATCGTCACTTTGTCGCCCGCAGATGCAAGGAACGATCCGCGAAATGTCGTTTGCGATTTCGTGTCAGTCCAGATGCGAACGCCAGTGGAATTGGCGTGAGGATGTGTCTCATGCGAGTCGTGTCCATCATGCGCATGTGTGGTCGAGGTCCCCGCAAGCGATAATAAAAGAGCGGCGGCGCTGAAAAAAGTGGGGCGGCAACTCATACTCTGACAGTTTGCCCCAAGAATCTGATTGGGGAGGAAAGAGTGTGAGTTTTCTCTGGTTTTTTGCCAGTCGACGGTTAAAAGCCCTTGGGCTGGGGCGCTGACCGCTTTCGACCCTCTTGCTTCACGCCACTTTCCAATTCTGCAATCGCACTATCGCCCAAACCAGCACGGACATGCGCAATCAATTCACTTTGCAATTTCGCAGTGAGCTCGGGATTCTCCTTCGACAAATCATGCTTTTCGCCACGGTCCAAAGCAAGATTGAAAAGTTGAACGGCGTGCGTGTCCCATTCATAGAGAAGTTTGTAATCACCTTTGCGAATCGCCGACTGCGGATGTTCAAGTTCGACTGGTTGATGCCAAACCAAGCGGTCGATTGAACGCGTGATCGTTCCCTGATCGCCGTCCTTCAGTAAGTCCCGCCAACTACCGCCCTCGATGCCTTTGGCGGGCGCACATTTCGGCGCAGCAAGATCAAGCACCGTTGCAAGAATGTCATAACTGATAACAGGGATTGTGCAATATGTATCGGCGCGAACTCCAGGTCCTGCAACGATCAACGGCACGCGCAGTCCACCTTCGCCAAGATTTCCCTTGCCGCCATTCAGCACGCCAGTGCGTCCGCCGTTGTCGGACATATAGATGATGTATGTGTTTTTTGCGATTCCAAGTGCTTGCAGTTGCTTTACTATTTTTCCAACACAGCTGTCCAGATCCTCGGTCATTGCTGCCATCAGCGCACGATCGCCACGACGCCCACCTCCAACAAGACCCTCATATTTTTTGAGCGTCTCTGCAAGCGATTGCGCCTTTGGATGAACGGCGTAATAGGAAAGTTGCATATAGAAGGGATGCGAATCTTTCACCGACTGCGAAACAAATTCGCACGCACGCGTCGTCATACTGAAGAGAAGCTTGGGATCACTCGCGTCGCTTGAATCTCCCGTTTCATTCTGCGTGATGCCATCGCTCGAGTCATACCCCATCGATGTCGGAGTTTGCCTCCATTGCCATTTTCCGAAGTGTGCAGTTCGATATGCGGGATTGCACTGCTTCAGTGAATTCGCAAGCGATTCCGTTGCAGGTGCGGACCACTTCGTCGAAGATTTTGTCGGCGCATTCAGCGATGTTGTTGTTCGTCCCATCAGAATCGACGCACGAGAACATTCACACTTTGGATGTGCCGCATACGCCCAAGAAAAAGTCATGCCACTTATTGCGAGAGCTTCGATATTTGGCGTATGGAATTCTTTGCTCTTACTTGAATCGTCGCCTTTGGTCATCGGCACTGAAAGTCCGTTCCAAGCCTGATCATCCGCAAGAATAAAAATAAAATTTGGCGGGGAAATCTCCGGCTTTGTAGGAGGCATATCGGTGCTTGCATTCGAGACGACAGTCAACACTGTCACGGTCAGAAGCAATACGAGGCTTGAAAAAGCAGGGAATTTTCTTGGCATATATAGATTGTTGTACATCACAAGCGATTCAGGGACGATCTAGCATGGAAGAAAGAAGTATGGACCATAAAAAAATACCAATCAAGCGAGTCTTCCCCGGCTTTCATGAGTTGGCTTCTTTGATTCGCTTTCGAAAACTGGTCCTCAGTCCAAAGCGCAGGCGATTGTCACGTGCGCTCACAATTCAAGATCTCCGCAAGATCGCAAAGCGTCTCACTCCACAGGGACCGTTTGATTACACCGATGGCGCTGCAGATTGCGAATCAAGTTTGACTCGCGCGCGTGTTGCATTCGAGCGAATAGAATTTCAGCCGCGTGTGCTTCGAAATGTCGCACAAGTCGATCTCTCCGTCGAGATGTTTGGCAAGCGTGTGTCGATGCCGATGGGAATTGCGCCGACAGGCTTTTCACGCATGATGCAGACCGAGGGAGAAATTGCAGGATGTACCGCTGCCGCGGCCGCGGGCATTCCGTTTTGTCTTTCAACTATGGGCACGCGCTCGATCGAAGATGTTGTGACCGCCGCGCCGAACGGTCGAAATTTCTTTCAGCTTTATATGTGGAAGGATCGAGATCGCAGTATGGATTTAGTCCGTCGAGCCCAAGCAGCAGGCGTTGACACACTTGTCCTGACGGTGGATGTTCCCGTCGCAGGCGCGCGCCTTCGTGATGTTCGCAATGGAATGACACTTCCGCCGTCGTTGTCCGCGAGCACAATTCTCAATGCGATCCCGCGACCCGGTTGGTGGTTCAACTTGTTGACAACCGAACCTCTGAAATTCGCATCACTCGCGGAGTGGAAGGGGACTGTCGCGGAGTTGCTCGATCACATGTTCGATCCAACCGTTGGGTTTGATGATCTGAAATGGATTCGGACTCAGTGGAAGGGAAATCTATTGGTCAAGGGGATTCAGAATGTCGACGATGCGGAACTTGCAGTTGCTGCGGGCGCAGATGGCGTGATTCTTTCAAGTCACGGTGGACGACAACTTGATCGTGCGCCTGTGCCGCTTTATTTGCTCCCGGAAGTTGTCGCGCGAATCGGTGGTAAGGCCGAGATTCATTTGGATACGGGAATCATGCACGGATCTGATGTCATCGCTTCGATTGCGTGCGGAGCGAACTTTACTTGGATCGGCCGCGCATATCTCTATGGACTGATGTCAGGTGGACGCGAAGGGGTGGATCGCGCAATCGAAATCTTGCAGGGACAAATGATTCGCACGATGAAACTTCTCGGCGCACGGACATTGGCCGATCTCTCTCCAGATCATGTCAAGTTTCTGCGCAATCGGGAATAAAGTAAGAATCGCGCAAATCAACCGCCGCGTTTCAATTCAAGTTCTTGCCAGCGTGCATAGAGCGTTGCGACCACGCCTTGCGCTTTTTCTAGCACCTTGCATGCAGCAGCCATCTTCACATGGTCCGCAGCAATTGCAGGATCACCCACGCACAATTCTGCTGCAGCGTGCGAGCGTTCAGCAATGGCGACCGCGTCTTCCATCAATTCTAATTCGCGCTGCTCTTTGAAATTCAGTTTCCGGCGTGACGGCGCTCCAGAAGAAACTGGTTTGGTATTTGTTTTCGTGTTTGCATTGACGGTCGTACCGGCACTCTCATCCGCACTCGACTGTGCCTCATGCGCCACACTCGCTGCATTCACTGCTCTCTCAGCATTCGCAGTGCGATTCGCATCAGCGCGGGCTGTGCGACTGCGCTCTTGTGCGGCACGTTCTGCACGCTCAAGTGCCGAGAGCGCTTGATCCAAACTTGCAACAACCGAAACCGAAGCATCAGGCGCGCCAATCACTGTGATCGTCCGTGCCAATCGCTTCAGCATCGTTCGATCATGTGTGACGAGCAAGACTGCGCCTGGAAAAGAATCGACCGATTCTTCCAAGACTTCAAGAGTCGAAATGTCTAAGTCGTTTGTTGGTTCATCCAAGACCAAGATGTCCGCAGGTTCCAACATCATTCGCGCCAAGTGCGCGCGCGCGCGTTCGCCTCCAGAAAGATTTCCGACTGTTTGCAATAGCTGCGCATCTTGAAAAAGAAATCTTCTCGCCCATGCAGTGATGTGCATCGGCTGACCCTGAAAGTCAACGAAATCTCCCAGTGGACAAATCGCATCTCGAAGCAGCATCTGAGTTGGAATGTCTGCGCGCTCTTGTCGCAGCACGACAATTCTCGGTTTGGGATCAGCGAAGCGGATCGTCCCACTGTCTGGCGTCAAATCCCCACAAAGAATTCGCAGAAGAGTTGTTTTGCCACTGCCATTGGGTCCCATCAGTCCAACGCGATCGCCTGGTGCAAGTTCAAGATCAAGATCGCGAAAGAGTATGCGTCCTTCGAAGCCCTTGGAGATTCCTTCTGCCGCAACCAAGCGCCGCGTTCGTCTTCCACTTGCAGAGAAATCGACGCGCGCTCCTCCAGCATTTGCTGCAGTATTCCGAGCAGAAATCGCATCGAGTTCTCCGCGTCGATCTGCGCTGTCTTCAATGCGTCCCTTCGCTTTCGTGCGGCGCGCTTGCGCTCCACGCGAGAGCCACACATTGTCTACGCGGACTTCATTGGCAAGTGAAGCTTCGGCTTTCGCTTGGGCTTCCAGAAATTCCCCGCGCCTTCGCAGAAACTCCGTGTAATTTCCTTCTGCGGCGATCGTTCCTTGCGGATACGCACGACTGAGTTCGACCACGCGTGTTGCGACGCGTTCGAGGAATGTTCGATCATGCGTGATGAAAACAGATGCACCAGCTCGGATGTCATTGAATCCACGCACGAGAAATTGTTCAAGCCAACGAATGCCCTCGACATCAAGATGATTCGTGGGTTCATCGAGCAACAGCAGATCAGGCGCTCCGCCGGCTTCGCACAATCCGCATGCAATAGAGAGTCGCTTCTTCCAGCCACCTGACAATTTTTCCGCAGGCTCATCCATGCGCGCATCTGGAAATCCCAACTTTCCCAATATCACGCATCCAAGAACTTCTGCCTCGTGATGATCGCCATACACGCTTGCTGCGCGCATCGCCGCAGCGGTCGCAGCAGAACGCGGCGTCGCTTGCGCATCAAATTCATCTCGTTGTGGAACATAAACAATCACTGCGCCGCGCTGCGTTCGAATGATTCCTTCGTCTGCTTCTTCAACACCAGCAAGCATGCGAAGCAGAGTGCTTTTTCCTGCGCCATTTGGCCCAATGAATCCAACGCGGTCACCATCTGCAACGCTGATCGCCACATTGTGAAAAAGTTCCCGCATTCCGTGGGACTTCGAGAGGTTGGAGGCTACGAGCAGCATGTTTCATTCCGTCGAGCGATGCGGCGGGGTGGGGATCATAGGAGCAATGCGGCTTTGGGAAAATTGGGGCTAAAGGCGTTCAGCCAGAACTGTCGGGCAGCCAGAATTCGTAAAGTCGTTCAAGCAAAGCCCTTACAGGCTATTCAAATTTGCTTGGAATTGACCTTTGGCCGCCTAAAAAGGCACTTCAAAAAATATTTATGATTATTGCCAAGATAATTTGCATTTGTTTGTTGTCGATATACATTTCAGGTGTTGGGAGGATAAGAGCACTTCGATAAGTGTTTTTATGAAAAGGGACAGTTCGGTTGTCACTTTTCCATTTAGGCTCCCAATGAAAATTACTAAACTCGCCTCGACTGCAATCGCAACACTTGTGTGTGCGTCCTTCGTACAACTTGCACCAGCGGCAGTCATTGTTTCCACAAGTCAATCATTTTGGAATTCGTATTCCGCAAGCCAAGGAACTTTCGTGTCAACGGAAACCTTCAATAATTTGAGCGGCATTTACTCTGCTCCAGTTTCTGGAACCGCAGGCTCGCTCCCAGTAGCTTGGACCGCATCGGCTGCACAAGGTCTCTTTGCAATTGCAGGACTCTTGCAATCGAATGCTCCAGAAACCATGACCTTCTCCTTCGCTGATGGAGTTCAGGGAGTTTCTGCTTTCGTGTTCGCAACTGACACAACTCAGAACAGTGCAGCAAGCATCATGGAAGTCACCTTGTCGGACGGTACGACATACATCGGATACTCAACCAGTATCAACGACTTCTTAGGCTTTTACTCCACCGGCGCGGCGATCACTGGTTTGACTATTAGCGCAACTGCGGCTCCTGGTGGTCCAGCTGTTGTTTATCCAACAGTTGACACCATGTACTTCGCCACCATCCCAGCTCCAGGAGCCATCGCGCTTCTCGGGCTTGCTGGACTTGTTGCTCGACGTCGACGTAACTGATTCATCAACAACCGAGTCTCTCTCGCGAGCAGACTCGATTCACTGGAATTTGAAAAGCCCTCGACGCAAATCGTCGGGGGCTTTCTTTTATGGCTTTGTCTCATAGTTAGTATCCTTGCGATATGAAGACAACCACACTTGCGATCTGTGCCAGCCTTTTCATTTCGTCCATTGCTGTGTCGCAGGCCTCGACGCCTCCGGCTGAACAACCTCAGGGTCGTCCGACGGGTGCAGGACCAGGTGGACCGGGCGGTCAGGGCGGTCCCGAAGGTCAAGGTGGTCCAGGTGGCGGTCAAGGTGCAACGCAATTGGTGCAGCGACTGATGCAGAGCGATAAAGATGGTGACGAGAAATTGAGCGCTGAAGAACTGCCTCCGCAGTTCGCGGAAATCTTCCCAGCTATTGACACGAACAAAGATGGTTTCCTTGATCAGACCGAAATTTTGGTTCTTGCCAAATCACAGGGCGAAGGTCGTGGCGGGCCTCGTGGTGGTCGCGGTGGTGCAGGTGGAGCTCCGCAAAATTTTGAGGGAGCGATGAAGCAAGTCAATCGTGGCTTCAAGGGACTGAAGAGTTCGCAATTCGATGCCACGACGAAAGCAAAAG
>JBEELA010000302.1:0-5566 GCA_041168365.1 Planctomycetota bacterium | reverse complement strand
CCCGCTGATTAAGAGTCAGCTGCTCTACCAACTGAGCTAAGGAGGCGCGATACGGGCAGGAAGTATAGCGGTCTTGTGAATCTTTGGTCATTTCTTCCCGCAGCACTGTTTGTATTTTTTGCCAGATCCACAAGGACAGTTTTCATTTCGTCCTACAGCCATCGGACCGCCGATCGGCACAACGACTTTCGGCGCTCGATTCATTGACGTTCCCGAAGCAGCAACTGCTGCAGCGGTTCGACCTGCTGGAGCACCCGCTTGCTCGGCGATTGCGATATCGCGTTCTTGCGCTTGTGTTGGAACTACAGATGCGATTTGGGAGCTCGCGTTTGGTTCTGCGATCTTTTCTGCAGTCTGATCGATTTCCGCTTCATTGGTGACAACAGGAGGTGTTGGAGGCCGCATGGCTTGTGGCGACAATTTTCCTTTGAATACCAAGTCGGTCACTCGCTCGCGCACATTCGACAACATCTCGCCAAACAGTCTGGAGGATTCCTTCTTGAATTCAATCCGCGGATCTTTTTGGCTGAACGATCGAAAAGAAATCGAATCGCGCATTTGATCCATACTGTGCAAGTGATCTTTCCAAGCTTGGTCAAGAATCTGAAGCAGCACAAAGCGTTCGAATTGTTCGAGTTCTTCTCGAAGCAAGCGCATGAGCCGTTGTCGCAGGAAACTTTCTGGATCGCTCTTGACTTCAGCTCGTTCTGAATCTGTCATGCGAATGAAAACGTTCTGGACTAACCATCCATCAACTGCATCGGTCATCAGTTCTGCATTTTCAGCAGCAGCCGGTGTTGCGGTGCGAAGTGCGGCAAGAATTCTCGTCACGCGATCATTGATGCGATTGGAATCCCATGTTTGCGCTTCGACCAACAAGATTCGCCGAAGTTCAGCGGGATCTGCAGACGGAAGTGCCTGTGGAGTCCAGTTCAATTCGAAGCGACCCCGTGCCCAACCACAAAATTGAGTCAGCGATGCTTCTGGAAAAGCTTGGATATTGATATTCACGAATTCAATGGCAAAGTCGATCGGATACTCCAACTCTCGCTTTCGATATGCAGCTCGAACAGCCTCTTGCAATCGTCGCGTTGCTTCGATTGGCTCGCGCATTGCACCCATCTTTTCCGCATCAAGCGGTGAACCGATCATTCGCTCAGCCCAATGCATCAGATCTTTCACGCCATAACCAGGCAAGAGATATGGTTCGAGCGGACTGAGATCGATGCTTGCAAACTTCGCATGAGATGCCGCCTCGAGGCGTTGAACAACACCAAGTCGTCCTTCTGTCTCGATGATCTCACCTGTTATCACGACGCCATACGTATTGCGCGCCCATTCAATCACTCCAGCACGATCCCATTCGGAAGAATCAGAATCCTCGGGGATGTATTCGCCAATGGTGACATTGATCTGCGAAGCTGCCTCTTCAGGTGCATCGGTCAAAATAGTTTTCATCACCTGATCACGGTCT
The DNA here is from genome assembly GCA_041168365.1 of Planctomycetota bacterium. Lineage (GTDB taxonomy): Bacteria > Planctomycetota > Phycisphaerae > Phycisphaerales > SM1A02 > F1-60-MAGs104. Next base: position 4,092 of record JBEELA010000302.1, on the reverse strand, counting down.
TTGCCCTTGAAACGTTCGGCATCGATCATGACTCCAAATGCCTCCCAGACCCACTGCGAGATCGCGCCAGGAATATGCATCGGCGAGAGATACGTTGCAACAGCATCTGCTACGGCTTCGTCAAGAAACTTCAAGACAACATCTTTGATTGCTCGACCTTCGAGAATCGGCTGACGACGTCCATAGAAATTTCGGCGTTGAACTTCCATTGGTTCGTCGTAATCCAGGATGCTCTTGCGCATCTGAAAGTTTCGTTCTTCAACTTTGCGTTGCGCCTTCTCGACTGCACGAGAGAGCATCGGCGCTTCGATCGCATCACCTTCTTTCATTCCCATTCGACTGAGCACGTTGAGTGTTGTTCGTCCTGCGAACATCTTCATCAAATCATCGTCAAGTGCGAGATAGAAACGCGTTTGCCCCTCATCACCTTGCCGACCAGAACGGCCTCGAAGTTGGTTGTCAATTCGGCGACTCTCGTGTCTTTCCGTTCCGACAATATGCAGTCCGCCGAGTTCATCGACGGTTGGGAAAAATTTCAAGCGGTGAATACTCCATCCAGCTTGATCGAGTTCCGATTCCAGCGCTTGATTCGACATCGTTTGGATCTTCTTCGGTGGCACGTCACGCGCTTCGGTGACCCAGTATTGCAACAATTTTCGTCGCACTTCTTCAGCACTCATTGCATCGATTTCCTTCGCGGACAAACCTAGGGATCGACTTGCGAGATGGCGATGAATGTGAACCAAGCATGCTTCTTCGCCTGCAGCAGCATCTGCTTCGCGTGGCGCGATATCTCGGCGCTTCCAATGTTCAATCAATGCAGTGGGTTGCAGGGGAGTCAACTTAATGTCCGTACCGCGTCCCGCCATGTTTGTGGCAATCATCACCGCTCCGAGTTGACCTGCCCCGATGATGATCTCTGCCTCGCGTTCGTGTTGCTTTGCATTGAGAACTTCGTGACGAATACCATGCCTTTCGGTCAGCATCCGACTGAGCATTTCGCTTTTTTCAACACTGGTCGTTCCAACAAGCACGGGTGCTCCCGTGTCATGAATGCGCTTGATCTCATCTACGATTCGTTCCCATTTATCTTTCTGCGACAAGAAGACAAGGTCTTGTCGATCGATACGAACGATCGGAACATTGGTTGGAATTGATACAACCGACAATCCGTAGATTTCATGAAACTCTGTCGCTTCGGTATCTGCGGTTCCGGTCATTCCGGAGAGGCGTTTATAGAGTTTGAAATAATTCTGAATCGTGATGGTTGCCATCGTCTGCGTCTCTTCTTTGATACGCACACCTTCCTTTGCTTCGACCGCTTGATGCAAACCATCTGACCATTGTCTTCCAACCATTTTCCGGCCGGTGTTCTGATCAACAATCACAACTCCCAATTGTCCATCCTCGTCAGCTGCCACGACATAGTCACGGTCGAGTTGATAGACCGTATGCGCTCGCACAGACTGTTCGAGAAGGTGGGGCATATCCATGTTTTCGCCGACATAAAACGAACCAATCTTCGCTTCTTTTTGTGCTTCTTCAACACCCTCATGAGTCAATGTTGCACGCTTCTTGTCCATTTCAAGTTCGTAATACTGAATAAATCGATCTCGTTCGCGCTCAAGAACAGGCAACTGCTTGCGAGCATCTTCGAAGCGTTTCTTCATCTCAGGAACGACAGCTTTATCGCGAGCATTTCGAATATCGCCCTCAGCGCCAGCCATCGCCGCACGGCAATGTTGCACTTTATCCTCAGCAGCCTGCCACTCTTTCTGTTTGCCTACAAGATGAATCGCCAAACGGTTCGACAAGTCATATCTCGGTTGGGCGTTGTACGCAGGCCCCGAAATGATCAACGGCGTTCGTGCTTCGTCGATCAGCGTCGAATCGACTTCGTCAACGATTGCAAAGTGACGGGAACGCTGTACTTGATCGACTGCTCGGACTTTCATGTTGTCGCGCAGATAATCAAATCCAAATTCGCTGGTGGTTCCATAGACCACATCGCAGGAGTATGCCGTTCCCTTTTCGCTCGGTCTCTGCATATGCATCGGATGAATCGCACCGACCGTCAGACCGACTGCATAAAAGAATGGGAATGTCCAATCGCGATCGCGTTGGACGAGATAATCATTTACGGTGACAACATGGACCTGCTTATCTTCGGAAGCTGCCAAGTAACAAGCCATAGGACCAACAATTGTTTTTCCTTCGCCTGTTTTCATTTCAGCGATGCGTCCTTCGCTGAGAACAATTCCACCGATAATTTGCACATCGAATGGTCGCGCACGAAAGGGTGGACGGCTATCTGGGAGGATTTCACGGACTGCCTGATAGACAACAATTGGAATGTCGATCAACTGCCAGCCTGGAATATCTCCATGACAACCGCGAAGATCTCCCGAAGGCTCACGAGGAGCTGTTGCAGACATGATTGCTTGTGTTTCCAAGAATGCTTTACGAGCTGGTTCTGGAAGGCGCTTTGGATCGAATCCAAGAGCTGGATTAAAAATGTTGCGGATACCAACGGAGCGGTCCATTGCTTCTCGTCCACACGCAAAGATTTCAGGAATCATGTCGTATGGCTTTTCGCCTTTGCGAACACGCTCACGGAAAACATGAATCATTCCGCGAATCTCAGAGTCGCTTAAAGCCGCGAATTTCGATTCGAGTTCGCTGACTTTATCGACGATGCGAAGATAGCGTCGAACCATGCGTTGATTTTGAGTTCCGAATGTCTTGCGAATAAAGAAGTCGATGATTGGAATTGGCATTTGAAAAACTTTCAAGAAGGGGCGGGAGATTCCGCCGAGGTGTCATAAAGTTAAAAGTTGTACGCAGAACGCTCGCAATTGAGCGTCTTTCAGAGTCCTGAGCCCTTTTTCAAAGGCAGAGACTCATCAAGCATGAACGTACGGCGGAGGCACTGCTCCCAAACAAGCGCTGATCGATACCTGCGACCAAACATTGGCATGCAGCGCAGCATTTCTGTTGTTCTTTGATGCACGAAAGCAAACAGCGCCAGTCGGAATTGCTCTCGCATTTGCACGAATGTCACTCTTCCCATGTATGAAATCCGAATCGATCGCAACAATCTTTGAACTACCGAAAACCATAGAACTTCCCGTGCAGACAAGTGGCGTTCCTATCGCCGCAAGCGTCAGGAGGAGAGCAAAGAGAGTTGGGTGCAGAAGTGGAATCACGGTTCGTGCTATTGTGGCACCAAATCCTAGTCTCGGCAAGTAAATGTGTATTCTTTTTCGATTGGTCTTTGAAATCATCTTTGATTGGTCTTCTATTTGGGGTGGTAGCTCAGCGGTCCAGAGCCCCTGACTCATAATCGGTGAGACCTGGGTTCGAATCCCAGCCGCCCCATTTCATAGCGCAAGGGCGCTACTCTTCTTTTCGTGTCCACACAGATAACTCGCATCTTCGATTCGCTTCGTTCAGAAAAGAAGTCGGCATTGATGCCCTTCATCACTGGTGGCTATCCATCATTGGATGTGACCACTGCTGCTATTGAAGCAATTGCTCATTCGGGTGCTTCGATTATTGAAGTCGGCATTCCATTCAGTGACCCGATTGCAGATGGTCCAGTCATCGCTGCGAGTATGCACGATGCATTACAAAATGGCGCAGATCCCCAGAGTGTCTTCAGCGCCGTGCGTGCTGCGCGTGCAAAGACTTCGGTTGGATTGATCGCAATGGTCAGTGTTTCGATTGTCACCAGAATCGGCGCGAAGAATTTTATTGCGCAGGCAGCTGATTCTGGTTTCGATGGTTTGATCGTGCCTGATTTGGATCTTTCTCAAGCTCGAGAACTTTCCAATCTTTGCGAAAGTCGTGATTTAGCGCTCGCTCTGCTTATTGCACCAACAACTTCGCCGGTTCGAATGGCGCAGATCACAGAATCTTCCAGAGGCTTTATTTATCTTTTGGCTCGAGCTGGATTGACCGGAGAGCAGGAATCGAGCCCAGAGATTTCAAATTCGGTGAATTCCATTCGATCTGTCAGCAAACTTCCCATTGCAGCAGGATTTGGAATCTCAACTCCAGAGCATGTCGCTGCGGTCACGAAATATGCGGACG
>JBEELA010000301.1:0-2631 GCA_041168365.1 Planctomycetota bacterium | reverse complement strand
CCTCAATAAATCATTCATCTCGTTGCCTGTAGGATGTGCTTTTGGTGATCGACCAGTCGATATTCTTTTGCGCGGTCTGGAAATACTTGGTGCGAAGATTGAACTGCGCAATGGAAACATTCACGCCAGTGCCGATCGTCTTCGCGGCGCAACGGTTTTCCTCGGCGGTCCATTCGGATCGACAGTCTTGGGAACCGCTAATGTGATGAGCGCCGCAACTTTGGCGCTTGGAAGAACAGTCATTGAAAGTGCTGCGTGCGAACCAGAAGTTGTGGATCTCGCCGACATGCTGATTTCGATGGGCGCGAAAATTCGCGGTGCAGGTGGTCCACGCATCATCATCGATGGAGTGGACGAACTCGGCGGAACAAGTCACCGCGTTATGCCCGATCGAATCGTGGCGGGAACATACGCAATCGCAGCAGCAATCACCAATGGTGAGATCATTATTGATGATTTTCCCTACGATTCTCTGCTTGCCGTGGTCGATCGGCTTGGACTGATCGGCGTCGATATTCAGAAAATCACTCCAGATGCAGACGAGCGTTGTTGCACAGTTCGAGTGACCAGTCAAAGACATCTCAATCCCACGGTCATCACCACGCAGCCGCATCCAGGATTTCCAACGGATCTTCAGGCGCAATTTATGGCGCTGCTCTGCAATGCGACCGGCAATTCCGTGATCACTGAAAAAATCTATCCCGAGAGATTTATGCACGTCGCGGAATTGCTTCGTATGGGAGCGCAACTCCTTCGACATGGTCCAACTGTTGTCGTGACTGGAGTTCCTCGTCTTGTTGGTGCAGAAGTCATGGCGAGCGATCTGCGCGCATCGGCCAGCCTTGTGTTGGCGGGTCTTGCAGCAGAAGGTGAGACCACCGTCAACCGTGTCTATCACCTTGACCGCGGATATCAACGCATGGAAGAAACGCTGCGAAGTCTTGGAGCGAAGATCGAACGCGTCAGCGACAAACCAGCAAATGCGGACGCATCATCCGTGCGTGGCGCTGGCATGGCCGCGGGCGCTGCTCAATCGATGCAAGAAGAGGGCTGACGCAACCGAGACGTTCAGGCTTGGTCGGTCGCTTGATTCCATTAACGCGTTTGGATTTGCCATTGGAATGACCGAGGTTGCATCGCACATTGCGCGAATCTCCGCAGAAACTCCCGCTCCTTCAGAACCCAGAATCACTGCAATTCTTCGCGCATTTTTGATCGCGGGCAATTGAAAAACCTCGTCGATTGGCACAGCGTCAGTCGTGTCCTCCGCAGCGATCAATGCAAACCCGTGATCACTGCGTAGTCGCGCGAGATCGCCACAAAGGTCATTCGATTCTGCCCACGGAACTGTAAACACACGACCAGAAGAAACTCGAATCACTTTGCGATGCAAAGGGTCTGATGATCCGCCCGCAAGCAGTACTCCAACACCACCGAACGATCCTGCAGCTCGAAAAATTGCGCCGATGTTGTCGGTCAGAACAACGCCAGACGTGATCAGTAGATTTTCAGACTTCGTAAGAACGGTAAGCATTGATTCAGTTGTGGTCTCGCTTGGCCGAAATCCCAGCGCCAACGCGCCCTTGTGCATTTTGTATCCAGCGAGTCGTGTCATGCATGTTTCGTCTGCGAGATAGAGCGGGATTTTCGGATGGGCATTCTTCGAATCTTCACCAAGAAGTTCGCGCAAGACATCGTCCAGAGATTCTGCGGCAGCGGGGGTGAGCAACAACGAGTGCAGCGCGACTGTTGGTGCTGAGGGTGCGGCGCGTTTGTGCGCGAGCAGCGCATACAAAAAACGCCGCACAACACGAGGGCTTTCAACGCAAAAGAGTTCGTCGCGACCTCGTAGGTCCGCATCACGAACGCCACGAAAAGAAATGATTCGCGGATCCGTTTCGTCCGCGATGCAGATCGCGTCGGCGCGCATGATCAGGGTTTCGCCGGCCCAAGCAAGCGATTGAGGAGTTCTTGAGAGGTCTTATTTTGATTCGCACCAGCTCGTGTGATCCACTGATTGAGCAACTCGATGAGTTCTGGATATCGAACTGCAAGCTTCGGGTCTTGTTCGAGAAGTTCACGAGTGAAGCCAATCGCAAGATTCAATTCGGTCGTACTGCGGACAAGTTCAAGTGCAATCTTTTTGAATTGAGCTTGTTCGCTTTTGTCTTCAAATGCACCTCCCATGAGTGTCCATGGCATCAATGTGATTTCACGAACGGCACGATTGAGTTGCACCCCAGCGATTTGCATGTCAGCCTTCGCGCCCCCAGCCGTACTTTTGGCATCTTGCAACAGGGCCATCGTCGATTCATAATTTCGTTCGATGATCGCGCAGTCCTTCTTGAATCGGTCAATGAGATCAGCGAGTGGCGGCAGGATTTCATCGTTCCATCGCGTTTTGAGCGTCGCGATCAATTCACCACTTGTTGAGAGGTTGGACTTGATTCGATCGATTGCTGGCTGGAGTTTTTCTGTATCGAGAACTTTCCCTGATGCAAAGAGCGCAAAGATTTCCTCAGATTTGGCCGATGCCATGTCATATCCATCCTTGATCGAATTCCCTTGCGCACGCCAAATGTCCCAATCTGCGTTGAATGTTGTCTTGACTGCATCCAAATTATCTGCGCC
>JBEELA010000300.1:0-3076 GCA_041168365.1 Planctomycetota bacterium | reverse complement strand
GTTGTCATTGCATCCGGTCGAGTGGTCTTTGATGGAACGCCAGAAGAATTCGAATTGATTGCTCCCGTGAGCATCACGCGCAATCGAATGGATTATGTCTTTCGACAATTGACGGCAACCGCGGCAGAGGTGACGCTATGAGCCCTTGGCAGGTGATTTTTCGCCGCGAGTTTCGCGCGTATTTCGCAACGCCGCTTGCAGCTGTTTTTTTAGTAGTTTTCCTGTTTATGTCGGGTGTTTTTAGCTTTTCGATGGGCGGACTCTTCGAGCGTGGCCAAGCTGATTTACGTTCATTTTTCCAATTTGTTCCGTGGCTCTTTCTCTTTCTCGCGCCTGCGCTTTCGATGCGACTTTGGGCTGAAGAGCGACGACTGGGCACGATCGAAGTTCTTACAACACTCCCAATCCCACTTTGGCATGCAGTTGTTGGCAAGTTTCTTGCAGCTTGGTTTTTTTCATTGGTCGCACTTGCTTTGACAGCGCCACTTTGGATGACAGTTTCGTGGTTGGGTGATCCAGATCAAGGAGTCATTGTGGCAGGATACATCGGATCTGCGATGGTCTCGGGAATCTTTCTGGCCATCGGTGGATTTGTCTCTGCTCTGACGAAAAATCAAGTGATCGCATTCGTAGTCACGATCGTCGCTTGTTTTCTCGTGCTGCTTTCGGGATTCCCGCTCGTGCTGAACTTCTTTCGAGGTTGGATGTCTCCCGGTGCGGTGGAAGCCATCGCAAGTGTCAGCGTGCTGACGCATTTCAATAGTTTGATGCGCGGCGTTGTGGAACTTCGTGATGTTATTTATTTCGCCTCTGGGATTTGCGCGTTAATGGTCGCAACTACTTTTGTGGTTGACTGGAGAAAGAGCGCGTGATATGAAGCGAACGAACAAAAGGTCGATGGCGATTCTTGCCAGTTTCTTCCTGTTATTAGGGTGGATTTCGCTGAATGCAATTCTTTCGGCGGTCGCCATACCTTTGCGAGTTGATTTTACAGAAGGATCCCTCTATACGTTGTCGCCTGGAGTCAGAGCGATGTTGCAATCACTGGAAGAACCAGTTCGAATCGATTTTTATTATTCACAAGATGCGGCGAAAGATATTCCAGTCATCAGCAATCATGCGATGCGCGTGCAGGAATTTCTCAACGAACTTGTGCGTGCATCAGACGGTCGAGTCGAGGTGAAGACGATAGATCCTCAACCATATTCCGAAGGCGAAGACGCTGCGAAGAGCGCAGGCATTGCGCCGATCACCGCCGATGGCGCTGGCCGACAGTTGATGCTTGGACTGCTTGTATCTGGCGCAACGGATCGCCGCGAAGGAATTCCATATCTCAATCCAGCTGAAGAAGCGTATTTGGAGTACGACATTTCGCGTGCGATTATCAGTGTGTCTCGTCAAGCGAGAGCGCGTGTTGCGCTGATCACAAGTATGCCGATGGATTCGAGTTTCGAACCGCGCTCACAGCAGATGACTCCGCCGTGGCAGATCTTGGCGCAACTACGAACGCTCTTTGATGTTGAAGTTGTTGCTGCGAATGCCGAGAAATTGCCTGAGAAATTTGATGTATTGGTGATTGCGCATCCCAAGGGACTGAGCGAGCCTCTCCTTCGCGCGATTGATGCATATGCGGTTGGAGGCGGGCGCATGTTGCTCTTTCTTGATCCATTTTGCGAGTCTGATGCGCAGGCAAGCGGACCTGGCGGATTTGGTGCAGGAGGCGGCGCAAGTGATTTAGCAAAGCTTCCTGCCGCGTGGGGAATCGATTGGAATCCTGGAAAAGTTGTTGCAGACCGAATGTATGCGCAGCGTGTGCGGGCACGTTCGGAAGGTGGATTGGCAACGATCGAATATGTCGCATGGCTCATGCTTTCAAAGGATGCAATCTTGCATAAAGATCCTGCATTTGGAGTTCTGCAAACGGTGGTCATGCTCTCCGCAGGTTCGCTGCAGAAGACGGAAGGCTCGACGCTTGAGATGACCCCTCTGATTGAAAGTTCGGCAGATTCGATGATCATCGATGGATCGAAACTTGGATCATTCGCAGATCCCGCTGCGTTGCTTAGAGAGTTCAAGCCCGATAGTCAGCGACACGCAATCGCCGCACGATTCGCTGGACAAGTGAAGGGTGCGTATCCAACCGATATTGCGCCCGCACCTGCATCGATCGTTGTCATCGCAGACGCAGACTTATTGCGAAATGAAGCGTGGATTCAAGAAGATCGCGTCGGCGCGCTCAGTTTGGGTTGGAGAACATTCGCCGACAATGGATCGCTGCTTATTAACGCCGTCGAGCAACTTTGTGGAAAGAACGCTCTTCTTTCGCTGAAGTCGCGTGGTGCAAGTCAACGGCCATTCGATGTCGTTCGTGAATTGCAGCGACAGGCTGAGGATCGTTATCGCAAGAAAGAAGAAGAGTTGAAGGCGCGCATTGCACAAACGCAGACTCGAATTAACGAACTGCAGAAACAGAAAGCGCCAAATCAAATGTTGATTCTGACAACTGAGCAGCAAGCCCAATTGCAATCGGCTCAGTCAGAAGTGACCGATGCACGCAAAGAACTGCGCCAAGTGCAATTCAGTTTGCGAGAGGAAGTGGAAGCGCTGGGTCATCGTTTGATGCTTCTCAATGTTGTCGCGTGGCCAATGGTAGTTGCGATCTTTGCATTAGCATTTGGCCTACGCCGAAATTTCTGGCGACGAAAGGTGGCAACATGAACGGATCGAAAGTTCTTCGTATCTTGATCGCAGTTGTATTTATCGTTGTCCTTGTCGCAGTCTTGCTTCGAATGTCTGGGCCGAACTCCGTCGATCAGACTGGGATCGGAGATTCGATGGTCAATCTTGCTGAACTTGCTCCCAAGATCAATGCCGTCGAAATGGAAAATGGTTCAGAATCTATTCGGGCGGAGCGTGGATCAAATGGATGGATGGTCACTTCTCGCGATGGTTTTCCTGCAAAGCCTGAAACGATTCAGGAAGTTGTTCGCGGCCTGATTTCGCTTAAGAAATCGCAGAGAATGACAGCGAAACCAGATCGCCACGGCGAGCTTGGTGTGGCATGGCCTGATGAGAA
>JBEELA010000299.1:0-7543 GCA_041168365.1 Planctomycetota bacterium | reverse complement strand
TTCAGTCATAGAAACTGCTTGCGGAACAGGTACGGTTGGAGCAACCGTGGCTGCAATCACTTCACCTCGCAGAACGCTCGCTGCTGGCAAGCGAATCGTTGTTCCCTTGCGAAGCTTGGTTGGATTGGAAATTGTTGACTTGTTGAAATCCGCCAATTCCTTCCAGAGGTTTCCATTTCCATATTTCGTCTGGCAGATTTTATAAAGTGTCTCGCCATCCTTCAGTGTGTACAACTCTGCAGGCACTCCAGCCACCGCAGGTTGTGGAGCAGGAGTTGGAACCAATCCAGCTGGAATGGCGAGCGTGTCTCCACTTGCAAGCATTTGTCCATTTACAATTTGTCCGCCACTAGCATTCATGTCGGCCCGAGTGTTGACCTGAATGGTTTGAATTGAAACCGGTGGAGCTGGGCGAACTTCGCGAATTGTGTTGGCAGCAAGATCTGCTGGTGTGCGCCGCTGTGAAGCGGAAAAGTGATCCGAGACAAGAATTCCTACGAAGAGGAGGAGTCCGAATCCGAGTACGACGGCGAGTTTGTGTTCACGTGTCATTGTTGCAACGTCCTTGTTGGCTGAGGATGAGATTGTCGAGCGAGTGAGCGAGCGAATTATTGTTGAGCGATGCGACTGACTGTCCGAAGTTTTGCTGACCTTGCCCTTGAATTTTCGGTGATTTCAGAATCACCTGCAATCAATGGCTTCCGATTCAACCTATGAACGAGTCCTTCGTCCGCAAGGTTGACGAATGTTCGCTTGACTTGACGGTCCTCCAAAGAATGGAAGGAAATCACCGCAACCCGCACTTCCGAAGAAAGCCACCCAACACTCGTGGAGCGAATCGCCAAAGCGATCGACTTCAGAAGAACTTCCAATGCCTTCAGTTCGTCGTTGACCGCGATCCTGAATGCCATGAAGGTCCGAGTAGCAGGGTGCAGTCTGGAATCACGGGCGCGCGAGCCATATGCCTCGCGCACAAGTCGAGCCAAATGCGCCGTCGTAATAATCGGCGCTTGCGCTCGACTTTGTGCAATTTTACGAGCAATCAATCTTGCAAATGGATCTTCGCCAAGATTGAAAATCATGTCGGCAATATCGGACTCTGAAAGATCGCGAACGATGTCAGCAGCAGAGTATGGAGACGAACGATCGAGCCGCATATCAAGCGGCCCATCTTTCTGGAATCCGAAGCCGCGTTCTGCTTGATCGAGTTGGTTACTTGAAATCCCGAGATCTGCGAGAAGAATATTGGCGCAAATCCCCTGCTTTTTAGCGATTTCAGCGACATGCCGAAAGTCACCATGGACTGCATCAACTTGCGAATCAGGAGCGGCGGCTCGAACGCAAGATTCGGCATATGCCAGATTTTCTTTGTCACGATCCAAGAGAAGAATGCGACCAGGATTGATTGCCGCGGCGATCGCACTTGCGTGTCCTCCGCGTCCAGCCGTTGCGTCGATAAAGCAGTCGCCTCTCTTTGGAGCGACCGACTGCAGAACTTCGGACATGAGAACTGGGATATGACCTGAGTCGCTGCCACTCACGCCGGTTGATCCGAACTCGTGACTGGACTCGGAGCCGAAATCGGCTTTGCAGAAACGCTTAACTTGGCGGTTTGTAACTCTGCGTCAGCGAGTTCGGATTGGGCACGTTGAATCAAGGCGATCTTCACTGCGACTGATATGACAAATCCAAAGAACGCGATTCCGATGGAATAGACAACCAACACGCGAGTTTCAGTCAAGAGCAACACGGATGCGATTGCGACTCCAATCAGGGTAAAGATAAGCGTCAGCCCATAGAGCGCAAAAACCGATTTCTTGACTGATCCAAAGAGACGTTTGACTTGATGGTGAATGTGCTGTGCATCGGGAGTGCTCATTGGCACGCCCGCGACCTTGCGTCGAATGATTGCGAGTGTCGTATCTGTAATTGGTAGTCCAAAGATAATGAAACCGGCGACCACGAGACTTGGCGCGCCCTGCTCGCCGAAAAGCAGAATTGTTGTGACACAGAGATAGCCAATCAGCAAACTGCCACAATCCCCAAGAAAAATAACTGCGGGGTTGAAATTCCAAGGCAAGAAACCAAGCATGCATCCAAGCAGTGCAAGTGACAATGCAACACGAACCCCTACAAAACTCGTCGATGGATCCTCAATCATCACCGTCGACGCGAGCAGCAAGCTGATTGCAAGAAATCCAGAAGACATGATTGCAGTCGTGCCCGTGAGCAGGCCATCAAGCCCGTCAATCAAATTTGCTGCGTTGCATCCGCCGATGATGACGAATCCCAAGAATCCAGTTCCCACCCAGTAGTAAAGTGTCGCGTTGAAAATCACGGTGGAACCCACATGGAAGAGTTCTTCATTTGCAGAGCCAAAAAACGGCTGAAGAAAACCAGTGACTGCGCCAATACCAATATCGGAATAGGCCAAGGCAGCCGCAGCAATCAGTTGACCTGCAATTTTCAATCGCGCGTCCCACTTCCATATATCGTCGGCCAGACCAGTCAACGCAATTGTGGTCGCTCCGACAAGAATTGAAAGTGGCACCGGGGCGAGATCTACAGATTCGAAATCGATAGCGACAGAACTGACGAGCATCGCCGCCATAAAGCCCATAAAGACAGCCAGTCCACCGAGATATGCAACTGGAGCTTTATGATGTTTGCGATATGCGTCGGGCGTATCAATGACTCCCACAATGAGCGCCAAACGACGAACGACGGGAGTCGCCGCGAGAGTAATGAGAAAGCCCGCAATGAAAACAGGGGCGAACACATTCAACATCTCCACGGCATCGACAAAGACTTTGTGCACAGGGACCGCTGCTGGTGAAAGCGCTTCAAACTTTGGCAGTAGTTCCTGAGGCGACATAATGTCAGGCAGCTCCTGCTGCAGGAGCCGCTTTTGGAGGCGATGCTCCATAGCCAACCATTACCTGAGCATTCTTGCGGTAATAACCACCCGCAGTCTGCTCGGGGCGATTCAAAATTGCGCCAACAAACTTGCCTTTCTGAGCTGAGAGCTGGCCAACAAGTCGAGTGACAAGTCCTCGCTGGTCGCGCATCGCGCGGACAACAAGGATCGAAGCGTCGACTCGATTCGCCACGACAATCGCTTCAGCTGCAATGCCAGCTGGGGCGGTGTCGATGAAAACGACGTCATATTTTTGGCGCGCCATATCCATCACTTCGGACATCTTGGATGTGTTGAGGAGTTCGATCATTCGACCTTGGCCTGCATTGATGATGTCAATGCCATAAGAAGTTGCCTGAATCACATTATTGAACTCTGCATTTCCCGCGAGCATGTCGCTCAGTCCTAAAGCATCTTCAGATACGCCAAACATGCGAGCGACTCCCGGCTTTCTAAAATTTGTATCAATCACTAACACACGCTTGCCAACAACTTTCACACTCGATGCGAGATTAGAGATGATGGTGGTCACTCCAGATTCTGGCATTGCCGAGAAAACTCCAACGATTCCTCCAATATCATCAGAGAGGGATTTCAGTAAGTTGGTCGAAACTTGGCGATAATTCTCAGCCAAGACCGACTGCGGCAATTCGCGCACAACAAATTCGGCCTTGCCTGGCTTTGATTCATCGTCGGCCATATCTGGAATAACGCCCAACACTTTTCCACTCGCTAAACCAGCAAGTTCGCTTGCGAAGCGAACTCTTTGGTCAAGGAATTCACGAAGAAAGATGAGACCAATCCCCAACGCAACAAATACGAACCAAACTCCTGGAAGTACGACCTTCCAATTTGGAAAGGAAATTTCGCGTGGTGTCAATGCTCTTTGTGCAATTGCCACCGGAATCGAATCTTCTCGAGCGCGCGCGAGATCGAGTTCTCCGATGGTATTAGCAATGATTCCCCGCTCTTCTTCCAATCGATCTTGGCGATCTTTCATCGCTTCCAAATCAGAAATCCGAGAGGCTAAACCCTCGACTCGCTTGCGCTCGATATCAAAGTCGGCTGTCTGCTTTGTCAACAAGTCTTCGAGACCACCCGTACGATCGGATATGGTTTTGAATTGACCGCTGAGATCTCGCTTGACAATATCATCGAGGACCTTCTCCTTTTGAGTTAATGCGGACGCTAAAGTCTGCTCTCCAGAGCGAACCTCGGGATGCATCGGTCCAAATCGAGCCTTTTTACTCTGCATACTGATCGCAAGATCATTGATATCGCGCATCAACTGTAAAAGTGCGGGATCGCCTTCTGCCTTGCGCACATCATCCTGCGACGCTTCGAGACGCCCCTGCAACTTCGCATCGATCTGGCCTCGTTGCGACTTCGCCAAACTGAGATCCATCGTTGTCTCAGAAATCAATTTCTGTAGTTCCTGGAGACCCTGCTGAGATTGCTGTGAGTTCTCCGCAAAAGATGGGATGTTCGACTCAACAATAAACCGTCGAATTGTTGATTTTGATGTTTCTATCTGCCCATCAATTTCTCCTTGTTTCTTCACGAAGACAGCTTTGATCTCGTTAAATTTCCGGGCGCTTTCCGCCTTCAATTCCGAAAGGTATGTCTCCGAAATTGTATTGAGCATAATTGGAATATCCCCAGGCACATGCGCCGACCAATACAGTGCAAAGAATTGTGTCCCTCGCTTGTGCCCAGAAGAAATTTCGCGAATGAGATCGTCAACGGCTTCTTCAGTATCAAACTGATTGTTTTCATCAAGGTAATATTCATGCCACTTTGTTTTGAGTATGTCTCTATTTGACACTGCGTTTACCAAGACGCTGCGCATCACCATTTGCTGCGCTTCAGTTTGTGCAAGTCGAGCGACAGTTTCTTCCTGGGTGGTGGCTTCTCCAAAAATCTGCTTGGCATCACCCAACTGCGGTCGTAATCGCAAGACAACTTGGCCACTATAAATCGGATAAAGATAGAAAGATCCAACAAAGAACACTCCAGAGAAAAAGACTCCCACGATCGCCCAAATCACGATCGTCTTCCATTTTTGGCGAAGAACACGAATCGGATCAATCGTGACAGCTCGAGTCGCTTGGCGACTTGGCTGATTCGCGGTGCGCGGTTGGGTTGAAGCAGAAGGAGTAGTTGAAGGATTTGGAGGCATTGTGTTCTTTGTTTCCAATCAGCCGCGAGGTGCGGCATCGAGAGACTTTGTGACCATATCAATTTGTTCTTGTGCTTCGGCATCTGGTCGAAGCGCCTTGGCTCGTTCGAGCGATCCGAGCGCTTCCTCATTTCGACCAGAAAGTGTCAGCGCTTCTGCAAGATGCGCATACGCCATAGCGGTAGGCTGAGTGCGAGTCGAACGCCTCATCAAGCTCAACGCCTCGGGAACCTGTCCAGACTTCATCAAGCAATATCCAAGCGTGTCCATCAAGTCTGCACTTGATTGATTGGCCATAAATGCATTGCGCGCTCTTTCTACAGCCTGCGGAATCTTGTTGAGAAACTTGGCTTCGATATATGCCAAGTTATTTAGTGCGGCCATATCGTCCTTACGAATTGCCAACGATTGCTCAAACCACTTCCCCGCCTCGACAAAGTTTCCGGATTTATACTCTGCGCCGCCCAAGATTCGAATTGCATTGAATTTTTCATCATCAGTTGTAGCCAGTTCTAGGGCTCGCTTGGAATACTCCAGCGCCTTTGCGGTTCCAGATGGCCCAGCATCGAGGAATGACTGTGCAAGCGCTCGGCAGAGTGGGCTATCTGGTTTATCTGCGCAAGCTTCTAAGACAAACGGCTCCAACTTCTGAGAGGTCTCTGGCGGAAAGAGACATCGCACTGCAAGAATCCATGGATCAGTCAAACCTCCCTTTGAAGGTTCGACCAATTTGTACATCTCGCGCAATTGAATGATCCCTTGGTTTTTCTGCGCCTCGGATATCGCCGTACCTGAGATAGCGGCCGCACCAATCATCTGGAAAAAAGGCGTTGTCGGAACAAGTTCTGGAGCAAGCTTCAAAGCAGCAAGGATCCCAACAAAATCAGGCGGGGTAATCAAAGATCGAAGCAAAATGGATTGGAGCAAAAAATTCTGATCTTTGGTGATGGTGAAAAGTAATTCATTGTCTTTCGCTGCTTCCAACCGAAGCGATGCTGCGATATGCGTTTCAGCAAGAGTGCGAAGCCACAATGGATTCCGCGGCTCCAACAGGAGTATGTCTTGGACCGTCTGAATTGCACCGGCGTAATCCCCAGAAGTCAATTGATATGCAATTAAAGCTCGACGCGCTTCTTCTGCCCGAGGGCTTTGTTCTATGAATTTCCGAACAGTCTGTACGGCGCCTGAAACATCATTACTATCTAACTGGATCGACGCAAGTAATCTGTAGGAAGGCCAATAGCTTCCTTGCAATTCGATAGCGCGCTGGACATCTAACTTCGCTTTTCGCGCCAATTCGATATCCCCACTACGCTGAAATTGCCGCTGAAATGATGAGCCTCTTACGATGAATGGCAATGGACTTGAAGGTTCAAGTCGAATTGCCTCATCGATGGCTTTCAAAAATTCTGCAGAGATCCTCTTCGTTTCAGCGGGATCTGATTTGGAATATGACTCTTCGAGTTCGGCGTTTGAAATATCGGCTAACAATAATTTGTCGCCAAAGGTTGAGACTCCGCCAGACAATTTCAAGACTTCCATACTCATAGCACGAGATCCAACAAAATCTCGTGTTTCTAAACGAAGAGCGGAAATATTTCGAGCCAATTGGATATTTGGTTGTTTGGTAAATGCAGCTTCAAAGATTTGGCGGGCACGACTTGGTTCGCGGCGGTCAATCCAAATCTTGCCAATGACACGCGATGCGTCCGATGACGCACTTGTGTCAAGTTCAAGCGCACGCTTGAAGTTTAAATCTGCTTGAACTACTCGGTTCGACTCCAACTGCAACTCGCCCAATTCCACCCAAGATTTCCAGGCATCAACACCAGTCGCCTTCTGCGCAGCGGAGAAAAGAATGGCTTCAGCCTCTGCGCCTTTCCCAGCACGTTGCATTGCGGCTGCATAAATCCGAGTGGAAAGATGATCGTCGGGGTTGATCTTCAACAATGATTCATATAACGATTTAGATTCGGCTTCATGTTGAAGCGCAATACTCTGCAGTTCCTGATCTTGTCGTTCCTTTCCCATCGCATCCCACGCAACCTCCGAAAATCTGTATGAGCCATCATTATTAAAAATAACATCTCGGCTTGGAGGTGATTCAATAAGAAGCTTCATAAGCTGTCGGGCATTTTCAGTATCAGATGGACGAATGGCATACATCCGCTTTCGTTCGAGAATGCTGTCTGAAAGATTGCCATAGGTCGCTTCGAGATCGAAGAACGCGTTTCGAAGGACAGGAGACTCAGGCATTGCGAGCATTGCGTTTCGCATCACTTCACGCACTTTTTGAATCTTGCCCGCGCGAATCAAATTCGCTGTGTAGAGCTGAACTGTCGTGATATCGTTCGGGCGGCGCTCGTATGAAGTTGCAAAGGCTTCTGTTGCTCCCTCGACATCACCATTTTTCTCACGAGCAATACCCAACAATCGAAATGCTGCCG
>JBEELA010000298.1:0-17775 GCA_041168365.1 Planctomycetota bacterium | reverse complement strand
TGTGCATCTAGAGGAATGGCGCATTGATCGAATTGGTTGTAACCCCAAGCAACAACGGAACCAGGAGTCCGATACGTAAATGCATCATTCATGCTTGCAGTACCGAAAGGAGTTGTCACCGCAACACTCTTTGCGCCAGCACTTCCCGCAGGCGTTACCGCCGTGATGCTCGTAGAAGAAACCACACTCACACTCATCGCCGCAACTCCGCCAACTGTCACGCTACTCACGCCAGTCAGATTTGTTCCCGTGATAGTGATCGCAGTACCGCCAAGAGTTGTTCCCGAAGATGGGCTCACACCCGAGATCGTTGGTGTTGGCACAACAAATGTAAATGCACTCGGCAAACTCGCCGTTCCCCCCGCCGTTGTCACCGCAACACTCTTTGCGCCAGCACTTCCCGCAGGCGTCACCGCCGTGATGCTCGTCGGCGAAACCACATTCACACTTGTCGCCGCAACTCCGACAACTGTCACGCTGCTCGCTCCAGTCAGATTTGTTCCCGTGATAGTGATCGCAGTGCCGCCAAGAGTTGTTCCCGATGATGGGCTCACTCCCGAAATCGTTGGGGTTGGCACAATAAATGTAAATGCACTCGGCAAACTCACCGTTCCCCCCGCCGTTGTCACTGCAATATCTTTTGCGCCAGCACTTCCCGCAGGCGTCACCGCCGTGATGCTCGTAGAAGAAACCACATTCACACTCGTCGCCGCAACTCCGCCAACTGTCACGCTGCTCGCGCTAGTCAGATTTGTTCCCGTGATGGTGATCGCAGTGCCGCCAAGAGTTGTTCCCGAAGATGGGCTGACGCTCGAGATCGTCGTTACTGAAACAACCTGATCAAGGGTCAGCGTTCCAGCGCCGAAAGTATTTGAGTAGGCACCTATGCGAATCAGATAAATCTGCCCCGCCACGGCAGAGAATTCGACATATGTAGAAAGATTTCCGCAAGCATCATCATCACACGCAAGTAGGGTTCCTCCACATCCATCCAAAACATCAATACGAGTATCAAAGTTCGCTTGACTACAGGTACTCGCGGAAAAAATCCCCGTCGATGATGGTGTAAAGCTATACCAAATATCGTTGAAAAAACTTCCCTCTGCTGTAGAACAGTACTGCGCCGTTGGATTGTTTCCATCCGTCGTCGACCCCGCGGTGTTGAAACTCACACTGCCAAGTTCGATCGACAGTGCATTTGCGCAATCGTCGTTGCTCGTTACAAACTGAAGGCCTCGCACAATTCCAGCAGCATCTCTCCCATCGACTTGATACGTCACTGCGATCGATGTTGAGTCCTGCGAAATAGCAGCGTTATGCAAACTCAAACTTCCAACATTCGCAACACCAAGACCAACGAGGTAGGTCCGAAGGTCAACAATTCCAAGCGCGGAACTCCAAAGGCAAGCAACTCGCCCAACTTCCCCATCAATGCGAGTTCCCACAACAATCGCACCATTTCCGCTGAGACTCAATCCGTGAAGATATGTGATCTCTGCAGGAAGCTCGGACATACCGCCCACAGTCGTCCATCTGAATGCGCGTCGTGTCGTGACGCCTTGCGCGTCCGTATTTTCACTCAGACCAACAACAACAGATCCATCATCATTTATAGCCACTGGCCAGTACAGGTCCTGCGCTCCTCCAGGCAACGACCCAAGGCTCGCCATCACGCCGTCTTTCCAACGAAACGCTTTACGAACTTCGTTGGGGCCATTGAATCCTGTGCATGTTCCAACAACAACCGCACCGTTGTTGCTTGTGAAAAATGCGGCGGAACTATCTGTCCCATTCAATTTCCCTAGCGACACCATGCCATTGCCACTCGTCCATCGAAACGCTCTGGTCAAATGGGTTTGGAAATTTCCACTTGCGCCAACGACAGTCAGCCCATCGCTGCTGACTGCGAGGGCTGCAGAACTTTCACCAATACCCAAAGTTCCTAGGCTGGACATACCAGAACTGGTCCAGCGAAATGCACGGCGAACCGGTATGTCGCTGACGAAAGACTCGCTCGTTCCAACGATGACCGAACCATTACTGCTCACGCACTTTCCCGACTCTTGTTCATATCCAGAACTTGATAAAGAAAAATGACTCTTGATATAGGAAGATGAATCAAACTCCCCACCGGCTGTGCGCAAAGTCCCAAGATCTACTTTTACGCCAGAGCTTGTCACACGAAACGCACGACTAAAATCGGGCGAAGAGCCGCCATCAAACTTCATCGTTCCAACAACCGTCGATCCGTCACCGCTGACAAACTCTGCATGAGAATTAAATTCGCCTTGCACAGTATTCACGCCCAAATCCTGCAGCAGGGCGCTCGACCAACGGAAAGCGTGATCTCCAAAGCCGAGGTGCTCATTCGAATGTATGAAGGAACCAAACTCTGCGGTTCCCACCAGAATTGAACCATCGCGGCTGAGATCCTCTGGATGAATTGCAGTTTGAAATGTTCCAAGAACAGTCATCCCAAATTCGCCTGTCCACCGAAACGCTCGGATGTCAACGAATTGTTCTGGAAGACCTTGCACTTGACGTCCAATGACTCCGACGATTACAGACCCGTCATTATTCATTGCCTTGGGCAAAGCATCGGTTGAATCAGCTGGCAATAGACCAAGCGAACTCATTCCAGAAGCGACTGTCCAACGAAAAGGTTGGGTTGTTTCGATGATGCCTGTTTGGAAATTCGTGCGTTGGGAAAAACCAACGAGAACGGTTCCATCTTGATTTATTGCTGCCACATCTGCATGTGTGTGATTTTCTGGCAGAGGTGTTAGGTCCTGGAATTCACTCTCAAGAGTCAATCGAAAGATATGAGGCAAGCGCTGCGAGTCCAATGCCGAACCCGCGATGACAGATCCATCACCGCTGACGAAAAGTTCCTCTCCATTCAATATGCAAAACTGAGGCGATCCAAGATTGACCATTCCGTCCACACTCGACCAACGAAAGATGCTTGTAAAAAGCCCCGTCTGTTGATCAGATCCACGGACCAAACCGACCACGACGGATCCGTCACTACTCATGCAGTTCGCATAAAAAGAAGTCGAAGCGCTCGGAACGCCCAACCCAACCCAACCGGAAGACATCCACCGAAATGCTTGATTGAAAGCATTTGCGATAATCACGGATCCATTATCAGAGATGCGTTGAGAACCAGATATCCAAGCGCTTTCATTTGGCGCTTGACCGAGATTGGACCAACCTTCTGCAGTCCAGCGCCACAGTTTATTTCCGAGGCTGCCAGAACTCATCGCAAGAACAACCGAACCATTCGCACTGATTCGTGGTTCGCTGTTCCAGTCCCAATATTCGCCGCTCTCCAATGGCGTTCCAAGATCTATCCATCCTTGCTCGGGTGTCCAAAGGACAACTTTGCGCGTGGATTGAAGTGGAATCTCATTCCAACTTTCTGAAAACCCAACGACAACAGATCCATCGCTGCTGGCAGAAGTTGCGATCGCTGGGATCTCAGATCCTGCGAGCCTGCCAAGGCTGATCATTTCAGTCAAAGATGTCGACCAACGAAATGTCTGGCTTGCACTGAGACCAGTCACCAAGTTTCCATCATTACTTACAAACATTGCGCCTGAATTGGCGTTGAAATTTCCGATCGGGGTAAATGTGGGCACTTCCTGAGCAACAGCCAATTGCGCGACAAACAGCGCGACAAGACATGGAATGACTCGTGCGGTGATCCGCACGAAACAATTCAATTTTGAAAACAACTGCTTAGTCATTTGGCCTCAGTATCCGACATAGAGAAGAATAGGTTTCGAACGGAATCAATCCAAAAAAAGCGGGTTGGAATCTAGCAAATTCTTCAATCAGGACCCTTCTTGGGCAAAAACCTATAATCCATTCGCATTATTTATAACAGGACCCTGGCTCTTACCGTCCCGGCGAATCGGGCATTGGTGCAGGAGGGGTCGCCAGAGTGTTCAGCCAACTTTCAAGTGCATCTGGCAAGAGTGGTTTGAGGATGGCCGGCACTTCTCTTCGGCGATTTGATTCAACGATTGCTGTTGCGGTTGCTCCCATGCGATATGGATGCGCATCCTGAGAAGGGTCCATCACAATTCGCACTGGAAATCTTTGCGCAAGTCGAACCCAATCAAGCGTCGGCGAGACAGTTGGCAGAACTCCATTGCTCCCTTGATTTGGGTCATAAAGTGCCCAACCAATTCCCTGAACCACGCCGTGAAAATGAATGCGCGGATATGCCATCAAATAGACCGCAACATTCATTCCTGGTTCGATCATTCGAATGTCGGTCTCTTGATAATTCGCAAGCAGATACCAACTCGAAGTATCAACGAGCGCGAAAACCTGCACGCCCATTTGCGCGAATTGACCAACAGAACTATTGAAGTTTGTCACATAGCCATTGACGGATGAGCGAACTTCGCAGTATCCAACGTTCAACTGTTTCTCGACAACCGTTGCTTGCGCACGCGCGCGACGAACGTTCACATCGCCGATTTGCCCCAGATTTGCCTTCGCTTGAGAGAGCGCAGCCTTCGATTGCAGGACCATTGCTTCTGAAGAGCGCACATTTCGCTTCGCAGCATCGACTTGATCGGGTGTCACGAACTGCTTTGGAAGAAGCGGTTCGATGCGTGCAAGGTATTGCACGTTGTACAGCGCCACCGCTTCCGCATTGACAATGTCTGCTTCACGCTGAGCGATGGCGTCTTTCAACGCTTGAATTTCGAGATCGACATATCCAAGATTCGCAATCGCAAAATCGAGTTCGGCCTGATACGGACGGACATCAACGCGAAAAAGCAAATCTCCAACACTGACTTTCTGATTATCAACGACTGCAAGTTCCGTGATATATCCAGAGACATTTGCAGCAATCCCGACAATATTTGCGCGCAGATATGCATCGTCGGTACGCGGTCGAATATCTAATTCCCACCAGGTCAGAAAAGAAAGGGCAAGTGCGCAAATGACTGCAGAAATGCCGAAGAGGCGACCGAAGATTTTCTTCAGGCGAAGGGATGATTTCTGAATCACCACCGGCGACACGGGATTCGCAGGCTTTGGAGTTTCCGTTGTTGGCTTTGCAGGTTCGCCGGTCATAGTCGAAAGAACCCAAGCCAAAGGCCAAGCGTGCAAGAGAGATAAACGCAGAAATAAACTGTCACGCGGGGACCGACGAATGGCTCGATACCAAGTCGATACACAATCCAGCGGATTCCACCCAGCATAAAGCCCGCGGCAATCATGCATACCAACCACGCAGGGAAGAATGCGCCATCAATTTCAAGAATTGGATCGCAACCGCCAAGAAGCAAAATGCAGCCCATCATCAGTAGTGCAATCGGTGCACTCGACAACTTTTTCGCGCCCAAAGAATGAACCATCCACTTCATCACCTTAGAGTACTCAACTTGCTAAAATCGGGGGATGCGATGCGGACGTCAATACATTGTTTCGGCAACTTTGCCATGCTCTGCATTGATTGTGCTTTCATCGCTACTTTCAGGATGCATTATGGATGGACCGTTTGTCGACCAAGACATCGACAAACTTGTCTCTCAAGATTCTGCTGTTGGATGGGCACCCAAGGGATCCCCTGCACCCGTCACGCCGCTTGCGATTCCAGTTGCGCAAACAATGTCCGAAGCATCACGCCGCGAAGCAGAGAATTCCGTGGTTGGAGCACCACTGCTGGTGAACGACCCAACGAAAAAACTTACGCTTACCGACTGTCTCGATCAAGCGCTAAGCAACAGCCCTGTCACTCGTGGAGTATGGGAATCTGCGCGCGCAACTGCGGCAACAGTTGGAATCGCGGATGCTGCGTACATGCCGCAAATTGCATTCACAGGTGCAATGGGTCCGCAGAAATTGGCGGAAGCTCCATTGGTTGTTTCGCAAACTGCGGGAACTGCTGCAATCGGAATGAACTGGGTGCTGATGGATTTCGGTCGAAGAGATGCTGACAGTGCCCGTGCCAGAGCGCAACTTATAGCCGCAAATTACACCTTCAATCGCACCATGCAGAAGTTGGTTTATGACGTGCAGAACGCATACTTCACACTTGATGCAAAGATTTCATTGCGCGAAGCCGCACGCGAAAATGTTGCAACGGCACGCAAGCAACTCGATGCAACCGATGATCGAATGACGGTTGGCTTGGCGACACGCCCCGAAGTGCTGCAAGCGCGCCAACAATATTTGCAAACTCTGTACGACTTGGAAAATGCAAAGTCCGAGGTCTTCACAGCACAGGCCGCACTTGCTGTTGTTATGGGAATTCCTGCTGATCGTGCGCCAAATATCTTGGCATTGAGTGAATTACCGCTGCCAGATTCTTTGACAAAGGGCGTGGATATTGCCATTCAATCTGCGCTTGATCAACGACCGGATATTGCGTCGGCGATTTCCGATGTTCGCGCCTTCGAGCAAAAAACAAAGCGAGCGGAAGCTGACTTTCTGCCGGTTGTTTCTTTTGCAGGTGGTGTTGGAGTCACAGGAAATGATTTCACTTACACCCAGCCTGGAACAAATGGCGGCAGCGACGCTTCAACCGTAGGAACATATTCAGCACAATTGACTGGCTCGTGGTTGCTTTTCGACGGTTATGAACGCGCAAATGTTTTGCGTCAAGCACGAAGTGAAGTGCGAGTGGCCGAAGCGAAACTTGAGCAACTGCGACTCGTCACAACTGGTCAAGTGTGGGCGAGTTATTTCGATTTCTTTTCTGCGCAAAAACGATATGAGGCTGGAGTTGCTCTTTTGGTGGCATCTCAAGATTCATACGACAGCGTGTATCAAAATTATCTCAATGGACTCGCGACAATCAACGATCTTCTGCTTGCAGAATCGTTCTTGTTTGATTCGCGATTCGAACTCATCAAGTCCAGGGCTCAACTCTTGACTGCGAGCGCCACATTCGTCCTTGCGCTAGGAAGTTAAATCTATGAAAGCTGAATTTCTCAAAGCGAAACATGCTGAAGGTCTGGGATTCGATGCATATATTGCGACGGATCCAAACCGCGCAGCGAATTGGCAAGCGAAGCGCGAGGCGGTCTTGCTCGAAGATTCCCAACGTGCATACCTTGGAGGACTGATTCGCCGTATGCCTGTGATCTGCCTCAGCGGAATCTGGTGTGGGGACTGCGCAATTCAGTGCCCAATGATTGCGGCTATTGCTGATGCGTCCCCTCTGATCGACTTGGTTTTCCTCGACCGCGATGAACACGCAGATCTCTCGAACGAAGTTCGAATTGCAGGCGGGAATCGCGTGCCGACTGTCATTTGGCTCAGCGAAGAATTTGAATTCGTGCACTTGTTGGGCGATCGCACATTGTCACGCTATCGCCGTATGGCGGCGACTCAGATCGGCCCATCCTGCCCTCTTCCATCTTTTACGCCGCCCGCGGATGAAAATGTCGCTGTTCTTGCGGAGTGGATTGCAGAATTTGAGCGAGTTCAATTGATTTTGCGGCTCTCGCCACGCTTGCGCAAATTGCACGGGGACTAAAAGAGCAATATTGAACCTTGCCGCCATTTGTTGGGCGACTGCTGTCGTTTCGCTGGTGTGCAGCGGAGTGATTCGCCCCTGGGCTCAAACATGATACGCACTGAAATCCAGCGCGCGCCAAGACAACTGCGCAGACTTGCTCGGCTTGCAAACTCGCCGGGGTTCAAATCATTCCGCTGCCCACGTTGGCGAATCAAATTCTCGCTCGAACGTTTTTCAGTTCCGTCGCACTTCAACTTGCGTGCCCAGCCGTTGGAAAGTTCTCTCGGGCGAGTTCCGCAGGCGGCCGACGGCGCTTGTAAATAAATCTTCGTAATCCGGATCGTGTCGGTCGCCGAGGACTGTCTGAGCCCCGAGAGGACTTTTCACGGCTGCCCACTTATTCATTTCGTGTCTGTTTCCGTGGCTGTTTCCGTGGCTGTTTCCGTGGCTGCTTCCGTGGCTGCTTCCGCCGCGTTTAACGCAACTTCAGGCTGACCAAAGCAATCATCGTCAACACAATAGAAATCAACCAAAACCGCACAACAACTTGCTGCTCCTTCCATCCACCAAGATGAAAATGATGATGAATCGGCGCGCATCGAAAAATTCTTCGACCTTGTCCATATCTCTTTCGTGTCCAGCGAAACCACGTTCGCTGCGCAAAGACACTGCCAAGTTCTAGAAAGAAAATTCCACCAATCAGGAGAAGCAGAATTTCCTGTCGCACGGCGACAGCGAAAAATCCAAGAAGTGCGCCAAGCGCCAAACTTCCAGTGTCGCCCATAAAAACTCGCGCTGGACTGCAGTTGAACCAGAGAAATCCCAGACACGCCCCCGCCATTGCGCCAGCCATCACCATCAATTCGCCAGTTCCCGCCACACTCGGCACCATCAGAAAATATGCGGCGCGCGGACTTCCTGCGATCCAGATCAGAACCATCATGGCAAGACTTGCAATGATCAAAGTTCCAGTTGCAAGACCATCCATACCGTCAGTCATGTTGACTGCGTTTGAAGTCCCTGCAATTGCCAGCATCGCCACTATGAGAAAAAATCCAAGTCCCAATATCCAAACTCCATCGGCAATTGATGGCGGTTGGATAAGCGACTCGATCGATGGCGTCGGCAAATACGTCCGCTGAAATGGCAGATTCAATACATGGGAGTCGGCGGAACTTCCCCAGCGATACAAAAAGAATCCGATGATCAATGCAAGTCCCAACTGAAACAGCAGTTTTTCCCAAGCGAAAAGGCCATCACGAACTCCGGGCGATCGACGACTCTGCGTCAGCTTCAACCAATCATCGACGCTTCCCAAGACTCCGAAGCTGATCACCACCATCAATCCCAAATGGATGTAACGATTGTGAATCACATCGGCAAGCAGGAGCGTGCTTGCGATCAATGCGCCACAAATGATCACGCCTCCCATCGTCGGAGTTCCTGCTCTGCTCTGCATGAGTTGATTCAAACTGTCATTGCCGAATTCTGGAGTGTCACCAATCTTGCGCTGAGCAAGCCAGGTAATCACGCGAGGACCAAAGGTCAACACGAGAACGAAAGCCAACAACGCGGCAAAAAGCGCACGAAATTCCAACTGGTACATCACCATAACGACCCACGACAAACCTCGATCATCGAGCCAACTTTGTGTCGCTTCCGTTAAGTTGTAAAGCATCAGGCAGCCAGTCGTTCTTGGAGTGATGCGAGAAGTCGCTCGAGTGCGCAACCACGCGAACCTTTCAACAAGATCGCATCGCCAGGAGCGAATTCGCTGACGACACGCATGACCGAATCTGGCGAAAGATCTGGCACATGGATGACACGGCACGTTCCTGCGTCAGCACACTCTTGTGCACCATGTGCTGAAAGCGCACCAATAAAAATAGCGACAGCGGGCGGCGATCCACCCACTCCGAGTCCAACTGCACGGCCGATTTCCGCATGCAAACTTGGGGCGAATTCGCCGAGTTCCAACATATCGCCCAGCACTGTCACGCGTCGCTGATTCGCTGGGACCATTTCGGTGAAAGTGGCAAGTGCAGCCAATACCGCATCGGGATTCGCGTTATATGCATCATTATAAATTGTCAATCCACCGATCTGTTGACGGACAAATCGCATCTCAGTCGCTCGCACACTCAACAATCCGCGTGCAATTTCTTCGTCGCTCAAGCCGCGATCAATTCCAATTGCAATCGCAGCGAGTGCATTCATCGCATTATGCGCACCGTCGAGTGCAAGCCGAACGCCAAACTTTCGCCCGCAAACTTCGATCTCAAGATCTTGTCCGCCTTCGGATCTCACAGTACGACTTCGCAAACGAACATGGTTCATTGGACCTTCGCCAAATCGAACAACACGAACGCCCGTCGACAGCGCGCCTTCAAGCGCAGCGTCAAGCAATGAATTATCGCCGCGCACGACTGCGAGTCCACCTGAAGAAAGACTCGATACCAGTTCAAACTTTTCGCGCATAATCGAATCGAGCGAACCCATACCTTCAAGATGCGCGCGCCCAACCATCGTGATCACTGCAATATCAGGCCGAGCGAGTGCGGCGAGTGATTCAATTTCGCCTGGGGCATTCATGCCGATCTCCGCCAATAAATAATCGTCTCCTCGACGACCACCGCACAAAGTGATCGGTACACCAATGTCATTATTGAAACTCTTGGGGCTTGCAGACCCACGAAACTTTGTTGCGAGAACCCCTTCAATCAGCCGGCGAGTCGTGGTTTTTCCTGCGCTTCCTGTAATTCCAACGATACTTGTGCCAACAAGACTTTGACGCCACGAACGCGCTGCGTCTTGAAGAGCCTTGCGAGTGTCTGCGACCAACAAGACCCCCGCCGAGGGTTGCGCGCTCAATCGAATTCGCCCCCACTTCGATTCTTCGACAACAAGAATTTGCGCGCCTGCTCGCACTGCATCCAAGAGATGATCGTGTGCATCATGTCGGTCGCCATACAGTGCAAAGAAGATTCGGCCAGAGAGGTCCGAGCGAGTGTCCGTGCCAATGCCACGCGTTGGAGCCAATGATTTCGGCGTAATCGCCCATGTGCCTTTCACGGCATAACGCAATTCTTCTGGAGTCATAAACTGCGTTGTTGCGGATCCACTGTTTGTCTTTGTCGAACCTAGAACACTCATGATCTTGCTCCTATTCCAGCTGAAAAATTTCGAACCGAAGATTGTGTGGACACTTCGTCCACGAAAGTTTGATTCTGTTGCATCGCTGCTGCATTCAATGCAGCGCGTGCTTCAAGGCGATCATCAAATGGACGCTTTTCTTTTCCAATGATCTGATAATCCTCATGACCCTTCCCTGCGATCAGCACAACATCGCCGAGGCGCGCCACAGCAATCGCTCGTCGTATCGCAGCCGAACGATCGCATTCGCGTTCAACGAATACGGCAGAATTCGCTGGAATACCAGTGAAAATCTCGTCAATAATCGCTTCGGGAGATTCCGTTCTTGGATTATCACTCGTCACAATCACATGATCTGCGTGCGTCACCGCGGTCAATGCCATTCGTGGTCGCTTCGTGCGGTCGCGATCTCCTCCACAACCAAAGACGAGAACGATCCGTCCAGAACCAACGACTGGACGCAACGCAGTCAATACATTCAAGAGCGCATCATCTGTATGGGCATAATCCACAAGCACTGCAATTGGATCCTTCGGCGAAGTGACAGGTTCCAATCGGCCTGGAGGCGCAGTTGCAGAGTTCATCGCAGCTTGAATCGTTGCGCCATCGATGCCTATCGCCCATCCCGCTGCCGCAGCTTGTAAAGCATTCATCGCATTGTGCGGACCAACGCAAGGGAAGTCCACTTCAACATCGCCCCAAGGACCATGCAGTTTCAGCCGAGTCGATCCCAGCGAAACTTTCATCGTTTCTGCAAAGCACTCGGACTGAGGATCCTTCGAACTGCAGCGCAGAACGTGTGCGCCACAACCTTCGAGCATTATTCGGTGCGCAGCATCATCAATATTTACAACCGCACAACTTCCCGAGCGGAGTTGCCGAAAAAGCCGAGCCTTTGCTTGCGAATACGCATCCATCGTTCGGTGATAATCCAAGTGATCCCCAGTCAGATTCGTAAAAACACCGACGGAGAAATCAATCTCGTCGACGCGACCTTGATCAAGCGCGTGGCTCGAAACTTCCATTGCAGCGACCTTGCACTCGTTGCGAACCATTCGACCCAAAATCGCCGCTAATTCCGTGCCACCAGGAGTTGTCAACTCTGAAGATGTTCGCGTCACTCCATCATCCGTGACAACCGTTCCCAGCAAGCCACAACGAATCCCACTCTGTCGAACAAGATGCTGAATCAGATATGCCGTTGTTGTTTTGCCGTTGGTTCCGGTCACGCCGATCATTCGCATTGCACGGGATGGGAAACCATGAAAAGCATGGGCGAGGGAAGTCGCAGCTTTGTTGGCATCGATCGCATGCACGATGGGGATTCCGCTTTGATTCCAATCTCCGATTGGCGCGGCCGAATCGACACAGATCGCAACCGCACCTTTGGCGACGGCGTCAACAATGAAGGCTCGACCGTCTCCAGAACTTCCGACGCGGGCGACGAACAGCGTCCCTGCGCCGACTTTTCGCGAATCGTCCGTGACGGCTTGCACCGTGGGATCGAATTCACTAGAGACCGAAACGCCGTCCACATTGGCTACTAATTGCGACAACTTCATGCACCGCTCAACACCTTCATCATCGGCATTTCGCAGCGTTACGCTTCAAGGCAGAATGAGCATTGCGTCACCAAAAGAATAGAATCTGTAACGCTCCTGCTGAGCAACCGAGTAGAGCTCCTTCAACTGGTCCATTCCAACGATCGCGCCGACCAAAGCCAAGAGCGTCGAGCGCGGCAAATGAAAGTTTGTAAGCAGTCGATTTGTCCACCTAAAATCAAATCCTGGAGCGATCAAGATGTTGGTGGAAAAGTCCATGGCGATATCTTCGGGGCAACCAGCGGCGACTCTTTCACGAGCGACTGCCAAGTACTCAGCAGGAATTGGGCGAGGAATCGACTCCAAGAGACGAACAGAAGTCGTTCCCACAACAAGACTTGTATCGTTACAAACCTCAGCCAGCCGCACGAGATTTCCAGCGCTGATCCGGCAATGTTCGTGATGCATCGGGTGTGCAGAGAGTCGAGCAGCCTCGATTGGACGAAAGGTTCCTGTCCCAACTTGCAATTCGATTGCGACGCGATCGATCCCACGCTCTGCAATTCGCGTGAGCAGTTCGGGGGTGAAATGCAAGCCAGCCGTCGGCGCAGCGCAACTTGGCATGTCCGATGTTCGAGCAAAGACCGTTTGATATTCCAGACGGTCAACCGATTCGCAATGACTTTCACCACTTCCAACCCTTCCTGCACCCTCCGCTTTTCGAGCTTGCAAGATGTATGGCGGCAACGGCGTTCGCCCTGATCGCTCCCAAACAATCGATGGATCGCAACCCGATTGGAAAGAAATCTCCCAAGCCATCTCCCGACGAGCGTGGAGTTTGATCCGATCCGACTCCAGAACATCTGCACCATCAGCCGGACAAAGTTGCAACTCGTCCCCTTCAGCAAACCGCTTCGCACCTTTGATCAGCGCGAGCCACCTTCCCTCGGCGGCTTTGCCCAGAAAAAGTCCCTCCGTTTCCCGACCATCTGCGATTCGGCGTGCGACAAATCGAAGTGGAGCAACGCGCGTCTCGTTGACGATCAGCTTCCCACTCGGCTCCAAATAGTCCAATAAATCGGCGACTTTCCGATGCTCAATTCTGCTGCTTTTACGGTGAAAAACCATCATTTTCGCCTGGTCCCGCGGATACGCAGGCGCCGTCGCTATCAGCTGGGGATCGAGCGGATATTCCAACTCAGTGCTATCAAGATCGGTGGCAATCGCGGCGGCTTGCCTTGGTGGAACTTGTTGCGTCATGTTGCCTTCCCACCAACCGAGTCCACTCTCTTGGATTCGATTCGCGCCCCCGCGCTCATCCTTCGTCCATTCATAAATGCAAGGAGCGTTATCGCACGACTGCCTGGCGCTTGCACTTCGAGCAACTCAATCGCTCCACTTCCGCACGCCACGAATCCGTCGGCGCGGATTTCTCCCACAAGTGTTTGAGCCCCATCAACCGCAACATCGACTGGACTCTCGACCACTCGCGCCCGAAGCAAGCGAAGCGGATTTCCATTGATCAACGCGTCAACTCCTGGCCAAGGACTGAGACCGTTTATTCGCGCACTCACTTCATACGCACTGCAAGAAAAGTCCACCCAGGCATCTGCACGCGACAACTTCTTCGCTCGAGAGACTTGCGATTCATCCTGCACGTTGCCACAGAGTGCAGCTTGCGCATCGATCGCTCTGCTCGGCGATGCAGCGCTGCGCTGAAATGCGTTCACCCATTTTGCGACCGTCTCAAACAAAGGCTCAGACCCAAGTAGCGAGAGTCGATCATGCAATTCTCCCGCTGTTTCTGAGATTTTTGGCGAAGTCTCTGCTATTGCAAAGACCAGTCCAGCATCCATCTTGTCACAGACACCAATCACACTCACGCCCACTTTCGCGTCACCGCACATCAGCGATCGCTGAATGGGTGCGGCTCCACGCCACGCAGGCAAAATTGAACCATGCAAATTGAACGCCGCGACTCCGTCAAGCAATTCAGGTGACATCCGCTGACCAAATGCAATAACGACGAAAAGTTGGGCCCCAGATGCCCGAATGCTTTGACGAACTTCAAGAGCATTTGCATCTGCAGTTCGCAACAGTGGCAGACCATGCGAGAGCGCCCAAAGACTGACCGGTGTCGCTTGTGATTCCTGACCTCTGCCAGCTTTGCGATCAGGTTGAGAAACAACGCATTCAATTCGCACGCCCAATTGTGCGCTGCGCTGTCGAAGTAACTCAAAAGGTGCGACTGCGAATTCTCCACTTCCAAAGAGTGCGACCGCAATATCTCCGCCCTTCAATCCGAATCCCCCATCGATTCGAGCGCACGCAATCGCTTTCGATTGACGATTCGATCGATCACCGACATTCGATCAATAATCAAAACGCCATCAAGATGATCCATTTCATGCTGCCAGCAACGCGCCATCAAGCCACTCTCTTCCATTGTGAATGTCTTGCCATGCACGTCGAGTGCTTCGATAATCACATGCGGTTGCCGACGAACCGTGCCACGAATATCGGGAAGACTGAGACATCCTTCTTCATAAGATTCGAGAAGCCCATCAACAACCAGAAACTTGGGATTAATGAATACCTTTTCATCCCCGCCATCCTCGGCTTCGCCTTCTGTAACAAAGATGCGCTTCGAAGCGCCCACCTGCGGGGCGGCAATACCAAGCCCCTGTTCTTCCCTCATGATATGAATCATCTCCGCGACAAGGGATAGAATGTCACTGTCGATTGCTTCGACCGAATCGGCACGGCGGCGAAGTATTGCATTGGGGTGAAGGACCAGTTTGCTCATGTCAATCGCAATCCTATCGAGAAACCGACCGAGTTTGCTCAACAATAGCCAATGCGATATTGTCGAGTATCCTGCCCGACTGTTCAGTGAATCGAGAGGTGACCTTCTGTGATTTTGCCTTGGAAAAAGAACGACAACGACAAACCTGCATTTGTTCCATCGCCTGAGAAGGCGAAGATGTTTCTCGAACGTGCTGCAAAAGCGCAATCGCAATCATCTTTCGATGTTGCGCTCTATTACTTTGCCAATGCAGTCAAAGTCAATCCACAAGAGATTGCAATTCACGAAGCGATGTATGCATGTGGGAAATCATTTTGTATGGGGGGCGGAAAGCCGGCCTCTGGCGTGGACGTGAAATCACTCGACGGGCCAACACCTCAAGATCGACTTGCAGTTGCAGAGCTCTATTGGATGCGTGACTTGAATAATGTTGATCGCGCTTTGGATATGTTGCATGCTGCGGTCAAGGCAGACCAAATTGGATTCGGCGCTTGGGCGGGACCAAAGGTCTTCAATCTTCTTTCCGTTTCCTTTCGCGATAAGCCAAACAAAAAGATGCTCTTGCGCGCAAAGAATCTTTTCGTCGAGGTCAACTCGTGGGAAGAAGCAAAGCTCTGCATTGAACAGGCATTGGTGATCGATCCTTCAGACATTCAACTTGACCGTGAATTCAAGCAAATTCTTGCCAATCGAGCGATTGTTGCAAGCGGCTTCGATCGTGTTGATGGCGGCACCGGCAACTTCCGCGAGAATGTGCGCGATCTCGACAAGCAACGAGCCATGGAAGAACAGGATGCGCTCACTGGAAGCGCTGGTTCGGAAGATCGCAACCTCGCTCGAACAAAAGCGGATTACGACGCAAACCCAACTATTCCTGACAACATCCAAAAGTATTGCACGTCGCTGCGTCGAATGGGAACTCCCGAACATGAAGCCATTGCATACCGCACATATCTTGCGGCATTTGAGTCATTGAAGGAATACCGATTTCGAATGGCTGCGGGCGATATCAAATTGATGCGAGCAATGCGCCAATTGAACGTGGCTGAAGAAACAGCGAAGGCAGCCCCAACCGATGCAACGGCTCAATCAAACGTTGCTCGAGTTCGCAAGGCAGTTCTTGATCTGCAAGCTGCGGAATATCGCGAACGCGCAACCAATTATCCAACAGACCGTTCGATCAAAGCGGAACTTGGTCGCGTTCTCTTCGAACTCGGTCAATATGAAGATGCCATGGGATGCTTGCAAATCGCTAAAGAAGAACCCAAAATGCGAGTTTCTGCTGCTCATATGCTTGGAAAATGCTTTGCAGTATCGGGCTGGCATGCAGAAGCAATTGGCGAATTCAAAGACGCCCTCTCAGCGATCGATGCGTCACAGGCAGAACGAGAACAACACATCAAATACGACTTGATGCTTTCCCTCATCGAACTCGCTCGGACTGAAAAGAGCGGACAGCACGCAAGAGATGCTGCGGATATTTGCTCGAGCATCCTGCGCAAGGACATCAGTTATCGCGATATTCGTCAACGCCGAAAAGATCTTGATGAATTAGTGAAGGAACTGGGTTGAGCACTGGGTTGAGCACTGGGTTGAGCACTGGGTTGAGCACCGACGCAAAACCACCATCAACACCACTTCGTGTTGCGGCAATCATTCCTGCCCGCCTGAATTCATCTCGATTCCCAGGAAAACTTCTGGCAAACGAAACAGGAAAATCACTGCTGCAACATGTGTGGGAACGCGCCGCACTCTGCAAACGAATCCAAGAAATCATTATCGCAACCGACAATGAACTGATCCGCAAGACTGCGCTTGCATTTGGAGCGCGTTGTGTGATGACTCGATCAGATCATCCCAATGGAACGAGTCGCATTTGTGAAGCGGTCGCCGATATCGATGCAGAGATCATCGTGAATGTGCAAGGTGATGAGCCTGAAATCGAACCCGAACTGATTTCCGCTGCGATCGCAGCACTCGAGGCCGACGATGGGGCATCGCTGTCCACAGTCGTCTCGCCATTTCTGCCCCACGAAGACCCTGCAAATCCCAACATCGTGAAGTGCGTGGTCGGCATGAATAACCGTGCGCTCTATTTTTCTCGCGCTCTCATTCCGTGTGTGCGTGATCTAGGGCACTCTCGCGCCGAGCCTCGCAAACATGTTGGGCTCTATGTGTATCGTCGAGAATTTCTAAACGTATTCGCAACACTTGCTCCAACACCACTCGAAGAGACCGAGCAACTCGAACAACTTCGCGCGCTTGAACATGGATTTTCAATCGCCGTCGCTCACGGTGTTGCACGATCGCACGGGATCGATACTCCAGAGCAATACGCAGCATTTGTCAGCCGCTGCAAGGCGTAATGTTTCACCACTCTTATTGCTTTGCGGGCGCCGCGGGCTCGCCACGAATTTTCTTCGCCCAACCTGCTGCTCTTTCTCGCGTCGATTCATCGCGATCGCTCTTGGCAATTGAATCAATTCGAATCAATGCCTCGGTTGCGCGCATCGATGCAAGCGCATTGCCCGCTGCCTCCTTCGCCCTCGGCTCGGGATCATCAAGCAGCGCGATCAGGTGAGTCGCGACCTGAGCACGCCCAATCGCATCCGACGCGGGTGGTGCCAAGTCCGCAAATGTGGCGATCGCCGTGGGACGAAAGCGTTCAACATGTCCGATCGCTGCAAGCTCTTTGACTTGCTGATTGAACTCCACAAGATTGAGCGCTTTGATGGCATCGAGCGCCCCACTTCGCACCCTCTCGTTTGGTGTCGAGACCTGCAACA
>JBEELA010000297.1:0-5787 GCA_041168365.1 Planctomycetota bacterium | reverse complement strand
TGGACAATTCAGTCGAGGCAAGAGTTTCGACACATTTTGTCCGCTCGGCAAGATCACTCCTGCACACAATGTAAAAGACCCGCAGAATCTTCGAATTCAAACCAGAGTTTCTGGAGAACTGATGCAGGATTCATCAACTTCCAACATGATCTTTTCTGTTGCCAAACTGATCAGCGATCTTTCACGCGGCATGACGCTCTTGAAAGGAACAGTCATTCTCACGGGATCTCCACCTGGCGTAGGGCACGCGCGAAATCCACCGCGTTACTTGCAGCATGGTGATGTTGTGGAGATATCAATTGAATCTGTCGGAACATTGACAAACCCCGTGACCGAAGCGCCGTGACATCGCCTTTGCTTGCGCACCCATCTTTCTTTGCGCGAATTTGCATCACATTGATTCGCTTGTATCAAATCGTGCTCTCTCCAATCTTTGGAGGCCGATGTCGATTTCATCCTTCATGTTCGATCTATGCAACCGAAGCTTTTATTCGTCATGGCGCGTGGAGCGGGGGATGGCTTACTCTTCGTCGTCTTGCTCGGTGTCATCCATGGGGCGGATGCGGCGAAGATCCTGTTCCATAAATGTACAACTCATTTATTCGCTGCGTGGATCCTTCAATTTCAGTTGAATGGCAAGTCGCTTCGATTCTTCCACGATCGCATGCTTGTAATCCGCAAGCGGTCGATCTGGATGAGATCTTGCAGAGACGACAACATCCATACCCGGTGGGATTTCGCATCGAACTAAACGAAATGCCTCACGAATCATTCGCTTGACTCGAACGCGCCGAACTGCTTTTCCAACGCGTGTTCCGATCGAAAGTCCCAGTCGTGTGCGGCCGAGATCATTGGGGGCAGCGTGAACAATGATCCATCCGAGATCGCGTCGTGCTTTGCGGGCAAAAACGCTTGCAAACTCAACAGCTGATGAAAGCCGAAACGACGCTCCCGCACGATTAGGCCTGGGCTTCATTGCACTCCAACTGCGCTGTTATAGACAGCCATAATTTGACTGCGGCTGATCAGTCCAATGGGCTTTCGAGTTTGCGCATCAATCACAGGAAGCGCTTGTGTTTCGTGGCGTGAAAATCTTTGCAGCGCTGTGTCGAGAGTGTCATCGGATTCAAGTGGAGCAAAGTCTGTCCGTTCAAGTTCAGCAACCGTCAAGAGTCGAATCGCATCTCGATAAACGAGCGCAGAGCGCACATCGCTGCCGCAGACGAATCCGTGATATCGCCCCTCACTATCGACGACAGGAAAATTATGAACTGACTTTCGTTCGCCGATCTCAATTAACATTTCTGCAGAATCGCTTGCAAGCACTGGGACCGAAGGCAACAGTGAAAGATCTCGAATCAATGTGCTTCGCAAGATTGAATGATCCGCAACAGAACTCAATCGAATGTTGAACGCTGCAAGTTCTGCGGTGTAAATACTGTTTGGATAGACCAATCGTGCCGCGACAGTAGCGATCACTGCTGCCAACAGAAGCGGCAAGAGAATTGCATAGGAGTGAGTCAGTTCATAGACAAGAAAAGCTCCTGCAAGCGGTGCGTGGGCGCCAGCTGCAACAAATGCGCCCATTCCCACCAGAACTCCATGAGTGGGGGATACATCCGGCAGCGCAGACACCAGAACCGTCAATGCGCTGTATGCCGCGCCAAGAATCGCACCAATGACAAGTCCAGGCGCAAAGAGTCCACCCGCACCACCAGAACCCAGCGTGAATGCTGTGGCGATCGCTTTCAGAATCATGAGCAGGGCAAGGGAGCCAAAGAGCACTAGCGCACTCGTTTCCGTTCCGATTGGTTCGCTCAGCAGACTCTCGATCAATTGATATCCATTGCCATAAAATGGCGGCAATTCCTGTGCATTTGTTGCGATGGTCGTCATCGATAATTGTTGTTGACGAAGCAATGTCCACGCCACACCGCATGCGACAAGCAGCGCAGCGCCAATAAGAGGCTTGACGAGCGGCGGAATGCGAAAAAGGTTGAATGCATGATGTGCAGATTTCATTCCAACTGCAAAACCTGCGGCACAAAGTCCAGCGATCAAGCCCAACAATGCATATTGTGGAGTCTGCGCCAAGAGCATCGGATTTTGATCGATATGAATGAGAGCGATGCCGAAAATTGGATCTGGAGATTTCAAAATTGTTTGAGCCGTCGCAGCGGCGGTCACGGATGCGATCACGATTGGCGTGAATGTTCGCGCAGTGAAGTCTCGAAGGATGACTTCGAGCACGAAGAAAACTCCAGCGAGTGGTGCGCCGAAGACAGCTGAAAGTCCCGCAGCCGCTCCGCAACCAAGTAGCGTTGTTCTTCTCCCTGCATCCAATTCGAGCCACGAAGCGAAAGTTGAACCGATCGCAGAACCGATTGCCACGATGGGACCTTCTGGTCCAGCAGAACCGCCAGAACTGATCGTTGCCGTTGATCCAATCCATTGTCTTGGCGCAAGGCTCAGAGGCAATACAGATTTTTGTCGATGGACGGCGAGCATGACACGCGAGACGCCATGGCCTTTGAAGGAACTCGGAAAAATACGAAAGACGATGACCGTAATCGCTGCACCCGCGAGCGGCATAGCGATCGCAATCCAAAGCTGAGTTGTTCCTTGCGATGCAAACTGACCGAGTTGCTTCAGAAGCCAGTTCATAGTTCCGATGAAAACCAAAGCAAGTGCTCCGATAGATATCCCACACACTGCAGCAAGAATCAGCACGTGCCAATCTTGACCGAGACGAAGGGCGTTCCCCATTCGGCGGAAAAAGTGGTGAATTGACGGACTTGATTTCATTGCGTAACTGGATGGTCTGCTTTGCGGGTTGCTTTGAAAGCTGAAGACCGCTATACTAATGGGCTAACCATTTGGAGCCCACACTATGAACGAAGCATTAAAAAGCGATGATATTGTTGAAAAAGTTGGCGGTCGTTTCAAGTTTACTGCGCTGATTCAGCGTCGCATTGCAGAATTGATCAATGGTGCTCGTCCGCTTGTTGAGCGTGATGGCCGAAGCGACTTTGAGGTCGTCATCGAAGAAATTGCGACTGACAAGATCACGATTGACTGGGAAAAGTCCGGCATTGTGAAGTCGTACCCAACGAAATAACTCAAGTTTCGCTCGAAACGGGTTTGTTGTTCGGGTCCTAATCCTATTAAATCTGTAATTGCATGGTCAAATTCGACCTTGTTTTTTGCATTGACTATCTCTGGTGGTAAGTTGTATTCAGTTCATTCGCAGCTCAATCCAGCAGGAGAATTGCTATGAAAACCAAACCAATGTCGGTCGCTTTCGTTTGTTGTACGGTCGGCGTTCTCTCATCGCTTGGTGCGACTGCAGATCGAGCAACGATTCTCGACGCGATGTCGATTGCTGCAGGTCGACAATGGCCGATCTGGTCCGCGTACCGCGACATTCCATCGTTGAAGATCATCCTCCAAGGCAAAGGACAAGACCAAGGCGGAATTGCGGGATCATGTCCTTCGGCAACGGTGGCACATACAGATGCAAACTTTGGTGGCGGATCATTTATTGTGCAAGCGGGGATGGGAGAAACTGAAGCTGCCGCAGCGTCCTATGTGCTTCCAGCCTCAGCGTTTCCTCTGCGTCTTGATATGACAGAGATGATTTTCGCAACAAGCAATACCGCAGTTCAAACAACGACGAAGTGGTCCGTGATGGTCTGGGAAGGAACTCCTGCGACTGGAACACTGAAGTACACATTTTCATCCGATGGGAAAATGATCCCACATATTGTTTTGGCTCCAGGAACAAACGGCGTGAATGTTCAGTTCATGATCGATCCCAATGATCCAGATCAGATGTATCTCAGTGACGATGGGAGCCACACATTCTCCATCGGCTATCGCGTTGATCAACACAATAATCAAACGCAGAATCCATGCACGGTTGCGCCTCCGAGTTCCAGTAACGCATTTCCAACCACCGATACAAGTGGTCTACAACAGTCGAGTACAAATTGGCTCTATCTTTTGGATTGCGGTTCATTCGGCTGCGGCGTTGGTTGGAAAACTTTCGCGCAACTGCCTTCACTTTGTCGGCCCAGTGGCGACTGGGTCATGCGTGCGACATATACCCCGATCAACTGTGCAGCACAGCAGGGTGCTTGCTGCATCGGAACAAATTGTGCAATCGCGACTCAAGCAGACTGCCAATCTGCAGGCGGAACATATCGTGGTGAAGGATCAGTCTGCTCAAGCACAATATGTCTGCCTCAAGGCAACAACGCTTGTTGTTTTGCATCGACAGGTGGATGCGTCAGTTTGTCATACCAGTCTTGTCTCGCCGCCGGCGGATTTCCTGGACCAGAAGGAAGTGTGTGTGCGACCTATGTTTGCTTCCCGACTGGTGCATGCTGTTTGAGCAATGGGACATGTGTTGGACCAATCAGTTCCTCATCATGCACTTCGCAAGGCGGCGTCTATAAAGGCAGTGGGACGACGTGTGCGACGGTTTCCTGTCCGCCGCCAATTGGAGCCGCATGCTTTCCTAACGGTTTTTGCCTCATCATGACCCAAGCAGATGCAATTGCGTCTGGAGCGAATTGGCGAGGCGCTGGAACGACCTGTGCAGACAGCAATGGCAACGGAATTGCCGACGCATGCGAATTTCACCCTGGGGATCTGAATGGCGATCAACTGGTCAACGGCCCAGATCTTGCGGTATTCCTGTCAGCTTGGGGAACAACAAGCGGACCTGCGGATATGAATCATGATGGAATTGTCAACGGGAACGACCTCACCACGCTTTTGAGCAATTGGACAGGCTGAGGATTCACGGCGATACTTGTAGTACCTGGAGAGGTGTCCGAGCGGTTGAAGGAGCTAGTCTCGAAAACTAGTGTGGGCCTCGTGCTCACCGTGAGTTCGAATCTCACCCTCTCCGTTTTTTAAATCCGCAGGTGCGGATTTTTTTATTCACTCATGCGAGCAAGTTCGCCTGAGACTTCGCCTGCGACTTGTGCGTCAGCGGTCTTGACCCATCCTGATTGGCCGTCGGTCAATCGAATGCGATACCAACCCGGACGCATTTCAATCATCGTGAATTCTGTTCCACGAGTGAGTGGTTCGGTGAACGCAGGTGCGAAGCCTTCGCCGTTACCCTTGCGCACAACAACCTGATCGTTGACAAGCACCCCGAGTGGATTGATTTGTTGACGAAGTGCGTCGACTCCGACCGTCAGAGAAAATCCAATACAGATCGCAGAGACACTCATCAGCATGGGACGCCACGGCACTCGAGTTGTCCATCCGCAGAGAATGCCAGCAACGATGATGGACCAAACCAATGTCCATGAAATGAAAGCTGCCCAGACGCGTGTTGGAAATCCGACCACCTTCCAAATTGCAGCGACTCTATCCAGAGGTTCGTTTCCTGCAGTGGAAGTCGCACTCGTTGCGACCAGAGATCTCGCATGGGCAAGATTCGATTCAATTCGTGCATCTCCCGGCAAGAGTCGCTGAGCTTCGAGATACGCACCAATGGCTCTGCCAAGATCATCGGATTGCACAAGCGCATTTCCCAGATTAAAAAAGAGTTCTCCGTTAGATATTCCGCTATCGACAATGCGCTGAAATTTTGCAGCTGATTCGCGAAAAAGTTCGCGTGCGTGTTCTGGATCGTTGACAACCAAAGCTGCCGCCTCGTCATATTTACTCTGAGCTTCAGTTGCGATCACGAGGTTTGTTTCGTCGCTTACCCGTGGAGTCGATAAGACTTGTGCTTGAGCAAATGTTGTGATCGATAGGACGACAACA
>JBEELA010000296.1:0-2962 GCA_041168365.1 Planctomycetota bacterium | reverse complement strand
CGACGAAAGTCGCAAGTCCGCATTCGCGGCGCAGGCGTTGGATCAATGCCGCATTCGCTCGCGTTGCAATCGGCCCGATCATTCCGCAACCAACCGAATGTCCATCGAGCGATGTCACTGCGGAAAACATTCTGCGGCTTGCAGTCAAGATGATTTCTGATGCGCCGCGCAAATCTTCTTCGCAGATTGGTCGAACAGAGCAGGGAATACCGGCATGGACGCACGCTTCAAGCAATCGAGTGCGCATCACGCCATTGAGAATCTCTGGCGTTGTGTCCACCGGCGGCGTGACAAGTTGTCCGCGTACGACGGCGAAAACATTCGATGTCGTTCCTTCGCTGACGAATCCACCGCGAACAAGAATCGCTTCTTCGCTTCCACTCGACGCAACAGCAAGCATCGGCAATACATTGCCAAGAAGCGCCGTTGTTTTAATCTCGCAGCGATGCCATCGTTCGTCTTGGACCACGGCGCATGCAGCGGTAGTGGGTGTTTCGAGATCTTCGATTCCGCCACACTCAGATGCGCAGGCAAAGACAGTCGGCACGAGTCCCTTTGGCGGCATATGCGTTCGCGTCGGTGCAGCGCCGCGCGAAACTTGCAAATAGATCGATGCGTTTGGCCATCCATTTTTCTCGATCAGCGCAGTCGAGATCGATTGCAGTTGCGTAGCATCGAATCCTTCAATGCGAGTCAGCGCCAAGCTTCGATTCAGTCGCGCGATATGAAGATCCATTCCAACTGGCGCTCCGCCGAAAAAACGAACGACTTCATAGACGCCGTCTCCAAAGAGAAAACCTCTATCGAAGACGCTGATCTTGGCATCTTGCGCATTGACGAGTCGACCGTTGAGCCATACTTGCATAGGAAGACTTTACATCGTCATGGGAGCGCAAACTTGTTCATCGAATAAACAAATTCAGTGATGCGCCCCTTGGTTACGGGCAAATCGTGATGCTGCAGCCTTACTATCTGCCCGTAAGCCTTGGTTTGCAAACCGAGGGAGGCAACACCGCACAAGGTCACTTCACGTTGTTGCGAGCCTGAACTATCGCAGCGATTCGGGCGGGGTCGAGTTCGTTGGACCACAAGCCGCCCACTTTAATCGCGCTGCCAACAATGATTGCGTCTGCACTTCGAAAAATCCGTGCGAGATTTTCTGGCGTCGCTCCGCTGCCTGCA
Source organism: Planctomycetota bacterium (assembly GCA_041168365.1). GTDB lineage: Bacteria > Planctomycetota > Phycisphaerae > Phycisphaerales > SM1A02 > F1-60-MAGs104. Next base: position 1,780 of record JBEELA010000296.1, on the reverse strand, counting down.
AGCACTGGCAACTTTGTGGTCGCACGAGCCATCGCAAGTTCTGCCGCATCTGGTTCGACGGCGGTTTCGGTCCCAGTCACGATCATCCCGTCCGCTTGGAAGAACTCCGCCGCACGCACCCAAGCAGCCATATCCAAGTCCGCCGTCAGTGCATGAGAGGAGTGTTTCTTGCGTAAATCAGCGTAAATCTTGATCGATTCTGCCCCGAGGCGTTTGCGCTCGCGCAGCAATTCTCCAGCACATGCGTTGGCCAACAATCCTTCGTCGGCAACCGCTGCGAAGACAAATCCTTCTGCACGAACAAAAGACGCGCCCGCTGCGTGCGCCACGGCAAGCGCCGCAAGATTTGCGCCAGAAAGAATTTGAACGCCAACTGGAATCTTGACCGCGTTCACGACCGCCGCGGTCGCCACTGCGAATGTCGCAACAGTGTCCGCTCCAGATGCATCAGCAAGGTATGGCCGATCGTGCATGTTCTCGACGATCAATGCGTCGAAGCCAGCGGTTTCCAATTGCCGCGCTTCGGCGACGGCCTTCGCGACGATTTCCGCTGGTCGCATGCTGGACGAAGGCGCGCCAGGGAGCGCGCGAAAGTGGACCATTCCAATGAGAGCGTGCTGACGGCCGAAGAGAAACTTGTGATCATTGCGAGTCGTGTTCAATTTGAATCCTTTGCGTTTTGGGGATCATCCATTGCTCGAGCGGTATCGATCCACTCTGGTGATTCAATGATCTTGATGAGTGCAGAATTGATCTTGCGCACAGTTTCAACATCGAGATTTTTGTTCAGTCCAAACCCGACGAATCCTCGGATGACCTCCGTCGGAAGGAGAAGGAGTTGGGAATCCCCACGAATTGAGAGCAACGACCGCAATTCGTTGGTCGGATGCAGAAAGCCCTCGATTTCATTATTTTCAAGCGCGGCGAATGCATCGTCTGGAGTGGAGTAAATCCGTGGCATGACACCAAGTTTGTTCGCAACATATCGGCTGTTTGGACGCTCGATGATGCCCACAAGGTTTGACTTCATACTTTTGATGGATTTGAAGTATGGAGTCAACTGTCCAACAGTCAGGGTCGCAACGATCGTCGCAGAAAAAATCGCCACAAGAATCATGGAGATGAATATCCAAAATCCGCCCACCAGTTTTCCCGCCCGAGTCTTCGGTACAAAGTCTCCGTATCCAACGGTGCTGAGAGTGCTGATCGCCCACCACAAGCCGTTCACGAATGAGTCTTTATTCGCGAAATGAGCTGGATTATTCTTTTTCTCGACGAGACGGATAACGCTCCCCGAAATCACCGTGGCAATCAGCATGAAAATCAGCCAGACCAAGACATCGAAAGTCATGACTCGTTTGATGATGGTTCGAGGAAGAGTGACTCCTCGAGTATGAGTGACTAGTGAATATCCGCCAGCATCAAACGGCTGAGAAAAATCACAAACATTATTTTGGGCTGCATTGATTTCGACGCCGCTGGCAAAGACATCTAACGACTTAACCGTTTTATATGAGTTGAGTTCAAGAGAACTGAGTTCTTCAGATGTATAACCCTTCAATTCATATTGCAGACCAGCATTTTTCGCAATTTTGTCCCAGAGTTGAATCGCAGGTCCAGTCCAAGTCCCATCTGACTGCTGCCAGGAATAAGGTCTGCGTGTTGTCGTTCCAACTTGCAGAATTCTTGGAGTGACTGCCGATACTGCCGTCGGCGCACTTGCCACCGTCGGCGTACTCGCCTCCGGCGTGGACTGTGCAAGCGCGAAAGCAATAAAAAA
>JBEELA010000295.1:0-3413 GCA_041168365.1 Planctomycetota bacterium | reverse complement strand
GTCATCGGTGATCGCAAGACTGGCAAGACAGCCATCTGCTTGGATTGCATCATCAATCAACGACAGTATTGGGGAACTCCCGATGCAGTCGTATGCATCTATGTTGCAGTCGGTCAGAAAGATTCGACTGTCGCAAGTGTTGTTGATGTGCTGAAGAAAAATGGCGCGATGGATTACACCATTGTCGTCAATGCAGGCGCAGCATCTTCCGCGCCGATGCAATACATCGCTCCGTACTCCGGATGTGCAATGGGCGAATATTTTATGTGGAAGGGCAAAGACCCTTCGTACACCGGACCAAAGCATGTGCTCTGCGTCTATGACGATTTGTCGAAGCAGGCCGTTGCGTACCGCGAACTTTCTTTGTTGCTTCGTCGTCCACCAGGTCGCGAGGCATATCCCGGCGACGTTTTCTATCTGCATTCGCGATTGCTTGAGCGATCAACGAAACTCTCCAAGGAAAACGGCGGCGGATCGCTGACTGCTTTGCCAATCATCGAAACGCAAGAAGGCGACGTCTCTGCATACATCCCAACCAATGTGATTTCCATCACCGACGGTCAGATTTATTTGCAGCCAGAACTTTTCTCGGCAGGCGTGCGGCCCGCGATCAACGTGGGAATCTCCGTCAGTCGCGTCGGTGGAGCTGCACAGATCAAGGCAATGAAAGAAGTCGCCGGATCGCTGCGACTCGATCTTGCTGCATACCGAGAACTGGAAGCATTCGCCCAGCTTGGAACCGAACTCGATCAAGCATCGACGCGCCAACTTGCGCGCGGCGCACGCATGGTCGAACTTCTCAAGCAAGGTCAATACAGTCCATTCGACACGATCGACCAGTGCCTTTCGATGTTTGCCGGATCCAAGGGATTCATGGACGATGTTGTGAAGGAAAAGGTCAGTCAGTTCGAAAGCAATATGCTTGATTATTTCCGCGGACCACAGAAGGCTTTGCGCGACGAACTCGCCGCTGCGAAGTCCTTCAAGGGTCTTGACGAAAAGTTTGTTGCTGCATTGAAGACTTTCAAGCAATCCTGGAAAAACTAATAGTGATCACTGCTGGCCACTGGCTTTCTCAGCATCGCGCGGCGTATGCAGAGTGTCCAGTGTGCGTTACTGGTGGAGCGGGATTTATCGGTTCGCACATTGTTGCTGCACTTGATCAATTGGGTGCAAAGGTCACGGTCATCGATAATTTGTCCAATGGTCGGCGCGAGAATATCGAGCGAAGTTCTGAGCGCGTCACATTCATCGAGGCAAGCATTCTTGATTCGTCAGCGATGCAAAGCGCAGTCAAGGGCGCGAAAATTGTTTTTCATCTTGCAGCGCTTGGATCTGTGCCAGCGTCTGTCGAAACTCCGATGAAGTTTCAAGAAGCAAACGCAACTGGAACGATGGCGGTTCTGGAAGCTGCGCGACATGGCGGTGTTGGTCGCGTGGTCTATTCCGCATCCAGTTCGGCTTATGGAAACACTCCCACGCTTCCAAAGATCGAAACGATGTCGCCCGATCCGCTCTCGCCATATGCGGTGACAAAGTTGGAAGGGGAGCATCTCTGCCGCGCGTGGAGCATTTGTTATGGTCTTTCAGCAGTCAACTTGCGATACTTCAATATCTTCGGGCCGCGGCAGCGACCAGATTCGCAGTATGCCGCCGTGATTCCAAAGTTCGCAACAAGTTTGCGACAGGGAATGTCTCCGACCATCTTTGGCGATGGCAGACAAACACGAGACTTTACTCATGTCGACAATGCAGTCCACGCCAATTTGCTTGCAGGATCTTCGACGCAAAAGTTGCAGGGCGAAATGATGAACATCGGATGCGGTTCAAAGTTTACGCTGCTCGACTTGCTCGATCAGATGAACGCAATTTTGGGAACAAAGATTTTGGCGACATTCGCACCGACCCGTCAAGGCGATGTGCGCGACAGCATGGCTTCGATTGATCGCGCGAAGGCGTTGATTGGATACGAGCCTGTGATTGAATTCGCAGAAGGATTGCAAAGAACGCTCTCGGGCGGATGAGCGTTTATTCGCCGATGTCTTCGGCCCACAAGTCTGGCTTTTCGCGCTTCATTCTTTCCATCAATGCGATGCAACGCGGATCGTCGAGCACGGTCAACACGATGCCGCACTTGAGCATCCAATCTTCGGCACCGAGAAAAGTTTTGTTCTCGCCGATGATCACGCGCGGAATCTTGAAGAGGATCGTTGTGCCTGAACACATCGCGCAAGGCGAGAGTGTTGAGATCAGCGTGAGTCGATGCCAATCGCGCCGTCGACCAGCTTTGCGAACGCAGTCGACTTCGGCATGCGCAGTTGGATCGCCGGATTGCACGCGTTGATTGTGGCCGCGCGCAACGATGACTCCATCCTCGTTCAGCAGCGTTGATCCGATTGGTATGCCGCCTTCACGCCAGCTATTTTCCGCTTGTTCGATTGCAGCAATGAGACCGAGTTCGATGATTTCATTTGTAATGTTGCTCATGAAGCGAGTTGCTTTCGGTTGCTTCCTGTCTTTCGTCGTGCAGGTGTGGACTTGCGCGTTGCAGTCTTGCGCTCGTGCATCAATGACTTTGGTTCTCGAAGTGTATTGATAATTCCCGCGGTCAAGAGTGCAGAGATGGCGGCAACTGCACAAAATGGAAGCGCGCTCAATGCAGCCAGCGCGCCAAGTTCTGTAGCGCGGAAGAAAAGTGGTAATGCAGCGAAGAATGAACTTGCCACCATCATCGTGGTGAAGAGGCCAGCGTTTGCAATGAGGTTGCTTCGATCACGCAGATTTGCGATCAGCCAAACCGTCGTGGCGAGCGACAATGAGAGTACGCCGCAGACAAACAGGGGCGAAACAATGATTGGTGTCGAACTTGGAATTGCAGCGATCAATGTCGATGCCGCGGTCACTCCAGATGCGCCGATCACGACGCGTCGCATCAGACTCTCGCGGCGTCTTGCTGCAAGTGGATGTTCAATTGGCGCAATCGTTTCGCCCATTTCATCGACTTCCATCTGCGCAGAAGCGCGCGCGAGTGTCGCAAGTTGAGTCATTCCCTTGAATGCCCAACCAACCAACAGGGCCCAAACACCAGCGGCTGCTCCAGCAATTGCAACCATCATTGGAATTCCATCTGGATTTACCGCGATATCAAGCATGAATCCGGCGGCAATGACGATCACCACCATCGCTGTTGCGAGGCCGCTGAGTACAAGCGTGTCTTGGTGTCTGCAACGCGATGCGATCAAAGATGGAAGCCAAATCGCAAGTCCAACAATTGGTCCCAGCGAGAATGCAAGCGCTGGATTGCGCGTGACACTTTCGACTGCGAGCGCGCCGAGTGCAAGCGTGACGATTCCCCAAGTTGTTGTGCCGCATGGATGCACAATGGGTCTGTGCGGAGAATTTTCTGCGGTGCG
>JBEELA010000294.1:0-9346 GCA_041168365.1 Planctomycetota bacterium | reverse complement strand
CGACGATGATCACACGTTTAGACATTGGCGTGAGTGTAGGACGCGATGCAGATCCGCTCATTCAGCTGAGCGCTTCAATCAGGCGCCAGCAATCGATGAAGCGGGTATAGAGCGGGGCAGGTGCAACGCGAATGACACTTGGATGGCGGAAATCGCAGACGATTCCGCGAGGAAGCAGCGAATCGAAAAGCTTTCGCGCGGCGACTGGGTCGCGATTGATGCAGAGCGATAATTGACAGCCTCGCTCGCTGGTGGAACTTGGTGTGATGACGCGAATATGTTCCGCATCGCGCGTGCGCAGCGAGAGTTCGATGAACCCAGTCATTGCTCGAGCCTTCGCAATCAGTCGTGGCATCTTCGCTTGGTGAAATTGGTCAAAGCTTGCCAACAGTGGAGTCAGTGAAAGAATTGGCGGATTGGAAACTTGCCACGCATCTGCGCCTGGACCTGGATCGAAGTTCGGTCCCATCTGAAAGCGAGTTGCAGGATTTGTTCCCCACCAACCTTCAAGTCGTGGCGGTGGATTTTTGTGATGACGCTCGTGGATGAATGCGCCAGCGACTGCGCCAGGTCCACCGTTGAGATATTTGTAAGAGCACCAACATGCAAAGTCAGCACTCCAGTCGTGTAGCGAAAGTGCGACATTGCCAATGGCATGCGCAAGATCCCATCCGCATTTCGCACCGACGGCGTGCGCTGCGCGCGTGATACGAGCCATATCCAGCACTTGCCCTGTGTAGTACTGAACGCCTCCCAACATCACGAGCGCGAGTTCGTTGCCGACACGCGTGATGGTTGCCTCTATATCTTCGTGACGCAGGCATTCTTCGCCTTCACGAGGCGCAACTTCGATCACATCGACGCTTGGATCGCCGCCGACCGCACGTACAAACGAGTGCACGGCAAATCGGTCGCTTGGAAATGCACCACGTTCCATCACGATTCGTCGGCGCGCTCCATTGACAGAATTTTGCGGGCGATAAAAACTCATCAAGAGAAAATGGAGATTGACTGTCAGGGAATTCATCGCGATCACTTCGTGTGTCCGCGCGCCCGTCAATTCCGCAAGATGTTCCCGAAAAAACTCGTGATATTTGATCCACGGACGACGGCCGTGTACATGAGCCTCCGCGCCCATCGTCGACCAGTCGTTGAGTTCTTCGTTCACGCGGTCACGCGTTGCGCGCGCCATCAAGCCAAGCGAATTTCCCACGAGATATGCAAGCGGTTCGCCTTTTGCGTCGCAGGGAATCTCAAACGCATCTCGAAAAGACGCAAGCGGGTCGTGTGCATCGCACCACAGCGCAAATTCGCGTGTGGGTTTGATATCGGAAGCCGCGAGATCAAATATTGTTTCAGGAGCAGTGTGCGTCATGTGGTGGTGATTCCAAAAAAATTTATTCTGAAAACTTCAATGCAAGAAATTCAATTGCTGTTCCGGCGAGCATTCGCGTACGCTGCGCATCTGTAATCCAATCTGCGGCGCGCAGTAATTTTCCAGGTGGGATTTCACCCAGTGGAAATGGGTAGTCCGATCCCATTGCGATGCGGTCTGCACCAACAGTTCGCACCAGATATCGCAGTGCTTCGTCGTCGTGCACAATACTGTCGAAAAAGAGTCGCTTGATGTGATCGCGTGGTGGCGTCTTTGAATGCGTTGCGCACAAATCTTGTCGTGCCTCGAATCCGTGTTCGATGCGGCCAAGCGTGTACGGGAACGACCCGCCGCCATGTGCAAAGCAAATCCGAAGTGTGGGATGTCGGTCAAGTACGCCGCCGAATGCAAGTGCGCAAATCGCACGCGAAGTTTCTGCTGGCATTCCAACCAGCCACGGCATCCAGAAGCGCGGGATTTCTTTTCGACCAAGGACATCCCAAGGATGAACGAAAATCGCCGCGCCGAGTTCTTCAGCTGCGGCGAAAAAATCCGCAAACGCAGCGTTGTCTAGGTCCACGCCATTCACATTGGTTCCGATTTGTGCACCAGGAAATCCAAGTTGCTTTACGCAGCGCTCCAACTCGCGCGTGGCAAGTGCAGCATCTTGCATTGGGACAGTCCCCAGAGCAATGAATCGATCTGGCATCGCACGCACAACTTGCGCCAAGTGATCGTTGAGCAACTGCGATAAGTCGTGCGCATCTGCGGCCTTTGCGCCATACGAAAACATCACAGGGACAGTAGAAAGCACTTGCATGTCAACGCGAGCGGCATCGCATTCCAAAGCGCGGCGTGCAGGATCCCAGCAATTTGATTCGATTTCGCGAAAAAGTTCGCCATCAATCATCATGCGCGCCTTGCAATGAGCACAGTGATCCAGCGAAACCCAACCACCACAACCATATCGCTCGCGCAGATCAGGCCAGCGCTCGGGAAGCATGTGCGTATGAAGATCGATAGTGCGCGGGGACCGCATAATGAGAGTTTAGCGATTCATTCATACGAAAAATTCCTCGTCCCGGCGCTTGCGCGGAAGAAAGCAAAGATATTTTTCTATTTACGCAGTTCGCGGCGCAGGCTTTGGAACACGAGTTCCGCAGGATGGACACGTGCAGAGTTTCGGGTCGGCCCAGAATGATTCCATCGCATCACGGAATTGAATGACAATATCGGAGCAAGCAAATTCTTGGTCATACACAAGCGCATGGCACTTCTCACAATAAAAAATCAAGTGCTCGGTCTCGGTGGGTGGTCGCCGACGTTCGACGACAAGTCCAAGCGTGTTTGGTCCGCGCTGCGGTCTGTGTGGCACTCCGCCGGGAATGAACATTGCTTCGCCTTCACGCAGAGTGATGTCGCGAATTCCGTGTGCATCACGCACTCGAATGGACACATCTCCTTGCAACTGCATGAAGTATTCTTCCGAATTGGTCATGTGATAATCGTTGCGCGCATTGGGGCCAGCGATCAACATCACAAAGAAATCTTTGCCGCTGAAAAGATATTTGTTCGAAACTGGCGGCACCATCAAGTGGCGATTCGCATCGGCCCACGCAGATAAATTAATCGCACTTGCGACGCCACCGACACCGTCCCATCCGGTTGGATCGCCGAGCGAATTATTGGCAGGAAATGGGGCGGCAACGACTGCAGTTTGATTGATCGTGCTCATGCAAGTAGCGTACCGAATGCGCTCGTTTGGCAAAACAAGCTGACGCGTTCATTTGCGACAAACCTGCGCATATTCTGCGATCATTGTGTTTATGACTCCGATGCAGTGGACGGTCCATCCAGCGCGCGTGCGCCCAGTCGCAGCTCTCTGGGCATTGGTGGCGATCGCAGTGGTTGCGACATTGATTGCGCAGCTGGCTGGCGATTGGTTCTGGGGCGCGATTAGTGCCGTCGGGCTTTTCATATCGCTGACACGATTTTTTCTTACAACTCGATATCGCATCGATGCTGAAGTTGCTGAAGTCATCTACCCACTTTCAATGAGCCGACTTCGCTGGGATGAAGTTGGATGCATTCGCTGGCAGGACCGCGGTGCGCTCGTGGCGCGATCAATCTCACGCCGTGAGCAAATGCGTGGTTTGGTCTTTGATTTCACGAATCTCTCAGTCGACACGAAGGCTCAACTTCGAGAATTTGTACTTGCGCAGACTTCGCCAGAGGTGTGGCAATGACTGACAAGATGAATTCGTGGAAGCAATTGCGTAGCGCATGGGGCGAAGCGTGGGCAAAGGCATTTCATATCGAGCCACCAGGACCTGCGAAGCCGACTGCTCCCGAAGCAGAACTTGTTGAACGTGTTGCGCAGGAAATCGTGAAGCGAAGAATGGCGCAGCCTGCACTGCTTTTCTTGGAATCCAGCCGGCCGCTCTCAGGAGTTGGAGCAGCGGCGATGCATTTTCTTCAGCCATTTGTGGCGGTAGTCATTCATCCAACAACATGGTCGACGCTCGCAACTTTCTTGGAGCGGTCTGGCTCGGTGGAATATCTATGCCTGCGCATTGAAGCGCTCGAAGCGCAGCGCATGTCCGCCGATACCAAATCGAGGGATACCAAATCGAGTGATACCAATAAGTGAATCGCTCGATTACTTCGCTAATGCTTGCGTGATCGCCTCTCGAAGGTCTTTTTCTGGATTGCCGCTCACACCAACTTCGGCTTTGGCAATGGTTCCATCCTTATGAATAATGATGAGCGTTGGAATGGCATTGATGCCATATGCCCTTGCAAGTTCATCGCCCTTCAACAAGCATCCATATGTGTACTTCTTCGAATCCATATATTTCTTCGCAGCACCATCGCCGCGTTCGAAAGTATTCACTCCCATCACGACAACACCCTTGTCCTTAAACTCGTCAGCGAGTTTCTGAATCGTCGGCATGACCTGCTTGCATGGACCGCACCATGTTGCCCAGAAATCAAGCAGCACGACTTTTCCCTTGAGCGATGCGAGTGTCACATCCGAACCATCGAGCGCCTTCAATTGAAAGTCTGGAGCTTTGTCGCCAACTTGTATCGCGAGACCACTTCTGCGTGGTTCTGACCGCGTTACGGTCGTGCCTTTGGGCATTGGTTCTCCATCTTTCAATACCATACGGCCTTGTTTCGCATCGTTTTCTTCTTGCTTTGGAATAGCTGCTTTCGCAAATCCCTCGGGGATTTTCTGAGTGAAGAGCGTTGAGTCAATTGGCGCATTCACTTTCACTTTGGAATACAGGGTGGTTGTCGGTGGCGATCCAAAGAGCGTTCCATCGTCCTTGCTCATGGTCTCCGTCAAGCGTCTCGGCATCGAGTCGGTTCGGGCAATCGCAATTGTGGTGACCATACGAATCGACGGTTGAGGATCCGGATTGGCTTCTCCTGCTGGACCTCCTTCCACTAAAATCAGGTTCATCTTTCGTGCGATTCGCACAACATCGCACGGAGTCCCATCGATGGTCTCTTCAGGATCGAGCGTGATTGAGACAGGCTTCGGGGAATGTTCGTCTTCATCGCTGCTGCGCTTTTGTTCCATGATCCAATTCGGGAACTGTTGGAGGACTTCCTCAAGTATCGGATCAATGGTGTTGCCAAGGTCCATATATTCCTTCGTGGCGAAGTCAACCACAAGAGTTGTTTCGTCGTTGTTCGTGATCACGCGTGTCGGCTTGCCATCCTTTAAAGCTTCGATACGGAATTTCATCGAGCTTCCGTCTGCAGAATCAAAGGTCATCACAAGATGTGCGGGTCTGTCTAAGTAGGCTGGCCGAACTTCATTCGCGGGCAGAGTCATTTTCACTTCTGCGACAGCATCAAATCAAGTGACCTTTTTCGCGGCAGCGATCGATGCGTCATAAATTGATTTCGCTTTTGGATCAATCGTGTCTGCAGGGGATGCGCCGGAGCAAATACAACAAAATGCTGCGGCGAGAATGCACGATAGAAATGTTGACTTCATTGTGCTGGAGCGTACCACTGCCAAAGCACCGCGCCCCAGACAGCTGCAGACAGAATGATGGAGAGCATGACCGCTGCGCTTCCCATGTCTTTCGCACGTTTGGCGAGCGGATGAATTTCCAGCGAAATGTGATCCGTGTTCGCTTCGATCGCCGAGTTGAGGAGTTCGGCAATCAAAATAATCTGGAGTACTGAAAAGAGAAGTGCACGCTGAAGTGGCGGCACCGGAATGAACCATGCGCCGATTGAAAGTGGAATGACAACCATCAACTCCTGACGGAATGCTTGCTCGTATTTCGCGGCGGCGACAAGTCCCTGCCAACTGTGTTTCGATGCTCTGAAGATTCGCGCGAGCCCGCCTTTGGATTTCGGCGCTGGCGCATGATTGTTGGTCGATGGCATGTTGGCAGTGTAATTCCACAAGCAGACTCAGCGACAAATTCGCTGTGAGCCTCTACCCTTGACCGTCTTATGCGAATCGTCGCCACTGACTGCGGAAGCACTACAACAAAGGCCATCCTCATCGAGGAAAAAGACGGCGTTTTTCGCCAGACTTTTCGCGGTGAGGCTCCGACGACGGTCGAAGAACCATTCGCGGATGTCACGCTGGGCGTTGCGAATTCCGTGACCGAACTTCAGGAACTTTCTGGATACAAACTTATTGCCGATGATGGCACGATCATCCGTCGTAAGAGCGCGGCGGATGCAGATGGGTGCGATCTTTATATATCAACATCCAGCGCAGGCGGCGGATTGCAAATGATGGTTGCTGGTGTCGTGCGAGAAATGACCGCAGAGAGTGCGAAACGTGCAGCGCTTGGTGCTGGTGCAATCGTGATGGACACCATCGCAAGCAATGACCGTCGCAAACCGCATGAACAGATTCAGCGGATTCGCGAACTTCGACCAGATATGGTTTTGGTTTCAGGTGGAACAGATGGTGGCGATACAAAGAAAGTCATCGAGATAGCAGAACTCATCGCGCCGGCTCGCCCGCGTCCACGCTTTGGTGGGGAATACAAACTCCCACTCATTTTTGCTGGCAACAAGGAAGCGCGTCAGACAATCGAGCGTGTTTTTTCTGGAGAAGGCTTCGCGCTTTCTGTCGTTGATAATTTGCGGCCGACCCTCGAGCGCGAAAATCTTGGTCCCGCACGCGAGAGAATTCACGATGTCTTTCTCGAACATGTGATGGCCCACGCACCGGGTTATGACAAACTGATGACCTGGGCCAATGCGCCGATCATGCCAACTCCTGGAGCAGTGGGCGACATCTTGCAAACGATTGCAAAAGGTCGCGGCATCAATGTGGTTGGAGTCGATATCGGTGGCGCGACAACCGACATGTTCAGCGTCTTCGGAGGCGTTTTCAATCGAACTGTCAGTGCAAACCTTGGCATGAGTTATTCCATTTCGAATGTTTGCGCAGAAGCTGGAATGGATAGCGTCTTACGCTGGGTACATCTCGATATGGATGAACGCGAACTTCGCAACCGTGTGAAGAACAAGATGATTCGTCCAACGACGATTCCGCAAACACTCGAAGCGCTTGTCTTCGAGCAAGCGGTCTCGCGCGAGGCACTTCGATTGGCGTACATCCAACACAAGTCTTTCGCGACAACATTGAAAGGCGTTCAGCAACAGCGCACAGTTGGTGATGCATTCAGTCAGAAGGAAGCAGGCGGATCGCTTGTCGACAATATGGCGCTCGATTTGATGGTCGCATCTGGCGGCGTGCTCAGTCACGCTCCGCGAATGGAACAAACCGCACTGATGATGATCGACGCATTTGAGCCCGAAGGCTTTACTGAAATTGCGAAGGATTCAATCTTCATGATGCCGCACCTTGGAGTGCTCGCATCTGTGAATCCCCGCGCGGCGATGGAAGTATTCGAGAGAGATTGTTTGGTTGTTCTTGGTTGGTGCATTGCTCCGCGTGGCGAAGTGCGCGCAGGTCGACCTGCGTTCGAATTCTCACTGCGTCGCGCAAATGAAGTTGTTGCGCAAGGACAGCTGATCGGTGGCGAGATGCGTCTTGTTCGCTTTGGTCACGGTGAAATCGGCATGCTTGAGGTTCGCCCCGAGCGAGGACTTGATATGGGCGCTGGTCCAGGAAAACCAGTCACACGCGAAGTGCGTGGTGGTGCAGTCGGCATCGTGCTCGATGCGCGAGGTCGTCCACTGAAGTTGCCGACATCCGCCGTTGAGCGACGAGCATGTGTCGAAAAGTGGTTGAAAGCGTTGGAAGTTTACGAATAGTCTCGTATTAGAAAAAAGCAAACCCAATGGCCAAGGCATACACACCAGGATTAAAAGTGACGGCACGCACGACATATCGCGTGCGGCGGCTCTTGCCAGTATCTGGCGATGTGCGGGTGAAAGTTGGCGACAGTGTTTCGGCGGAAACGGTCGTCGCGGAAACCTTCCTTGAAGGCGATGTCTTTCCCATCAAGGTTGCGGGAATGCTCAGCGTCAATCCAAGCGAGTTAATGCCTTTGATGCTCAAGCGCGCGGGCGATGCTGTTCAAGTCGGCGACGCGCTTGCCCGAAGTAAAGGCATTTTCGGCATGATGAAGACCGAAGCGAAATCGACTGCAGCAGGAACGCTTGAAAGTATTTCGGAATCCACAGGCATGGTCATCATTCGTGGCGCGAAGACGCCGGTTCAAGTTCGCGCCTATGTCGCTGGAAAAATAATCGAAGTGATCGCCAACGAAGGCGTGGTGGTCGAAACGGACGCGCTCTTTGTGCAAGGGATTTTCGGAGTCGGTGGAGAAACATGGGGAACGCTGATGGTTGCGGGCAAATCGCACACCGAAGATCTACTTGAAGAACACATCGACGCATCGATGAAAGGCGCAATCGTTGTCGGCGGCGCGCGCATGACGGCTGGTGGCATTCGCCGCGCGCGCGAAGTCGGAGTCGCCGCGTTGATTTGCGGCGGAATCGATGACGCAGATCTTCGCGATGTGCTTGGATATGACCTGGGAGTTGCTGTCACTGGAAGCGAGAAAATTGGAATCACATTGCTTGTGACCGAAGGCTTTGGCGACATTGCAATGGCGAAGCGAACATTCCAGTTGCTGCTTGCACATGTGGGAAAAATGGCAAGTGTGAACGGCGCAACACAAATTCGTGCAGGTGTGATGCGCCCAGAAATCGCAGTGCCGCTGGGCGAAGCGAGTTCTGGAGAAATCTTCACTGGCGGTGCAACCGCAGGAATCTTGGATATTGGCACGCCTGTTCGAATCATTCGCGATCCTCACTTTGGACTCTTGGGATCCGTCAGCGCGCTTCCAGAACAGCCAGCGGTTCTCGGTTCTGGATCGAAGGCTCGCGTGCTTGAAGTTGCGCTCGAAAGCGGGCAACGCGTGACCGTCCCGCGCGCAAATGTTGAATTAGTTGGCGATTGAAGCGGGGGAATGAAAATCGCTCGCCGCTTTGCGTTCGCATAAATTGTTAAATGGGACTATCTTCCTCTTGTGGCGAGGATCGCAAACGCAACTCAATGGCGAATGATTTCAAGCGCACTGATTCTTTGCGTGATTTCATTGGATTCATCGGGCGCCAACGATCTCGGCCTTGCCAATACGTCTATCAGTACTGCAGGAAACAACGCCGATCTCCGAGGCAAGATTCCGCTGAACGAACTTGGCCAAGAAATCTCCGCGCCTCCTGCGGCGATTTCGATCAGTGCAGAAGATGTTGCGTGGGATGCGGGGGGCGTGATCAAAATTTCGTGGCAGCCTGCCGCTGGCACAACTTCGGCAACCAAGTGGATTGTCGAGCGAAGTGAAGTGCTTGCAGCAGGCCAGGGTGTAGGCCAGGGTGCAGGCCAGGGTGCAGGCCAAGGCCCATGGACTTTAGTGGCAGAAGTTCCCATCGCAGAAACAAATGCGGTCGCATCGAAACTTTCGCCGGACGCATCGTTTTTTTTCCGTGTTACCGCAGTCAGTCCAAATG
>JBEELA010000293.1:0-10880 GCA_041168365.1 Planctomycetota bacterium | reverse complement strand
TGGGTTGTATCCAGGGAAGTAATAATCTTTTCCCTGTGTATCGACCAGTAAGACGGCTTGATTCTCAGAGAGTTGTGTGTACAAAAACTTTGCTGCAAGTTTATTGTTCTCGGTTTCAAGTCCCAAGATTCCCATTCCTCCCCATTGAACAGATTGTGTTCCTTGTGTCACGTCGAAGAGTTGAGTTTTGAAATTATCCCCAGTACCAAATTGCTCTGGAACGAGTGGAGTGCCTACTCCAGCTTGTTCCAGCGAATTCAAGACTCCGTTGTCAAAGTATGAAGCATCTTGGTCATAGAAAAAATTTCCGAAAGCGCCAAACTTCGTACCCTCGTCAAACTCCCAAGTGTTTCCACCTGCGACCGACCATTTATAGATGAGAGGCGCATCCCCAGTCGTCGTTCCTGTTGGGTTGTTTGGCCACGATTGTCCTTCCAATTCAGGATGCGATGAAAGAACATCATTTTCGCCGAACAATCCAAGTGATCCACCGGGGTACGTGAGAAAGCTTCCATTCTTTACCTGAGAATTAAAGCCGACCTGTGATTTGAATTGTAAGAAGCCTTCGTCGGGAATGTCTCTCAAAACAATATTGACTGCTCCACCTGAAGCGTCTCCCTGCTGATCTGGAGTAAAAGTCTTGCTGACTTGAATGCTTTCAATGACCGCACTTGGGAATTGATCAAGCTTCACAGCTCGTTTGTTTGGATCGGCACTGGGAAGTCGAACGCCGTCAAGAAGCGTGCTGACATATCGGTCCGGAAGCCCTCGGATAACTGCGTACTTCCCATCTTGGAGACTTGCTCCGGGAACCAACAGCAAAACTGCTGCGGCATCAGCTGCGCCAGAGCGACTAATCATTTCAACTCCGACGGAGTCAAGCAATTGCGGACTCTCGAGTCGAAGTTGAAGTTCAAGAGTTGGAATGAATGTGATGGCTTCCAGATCGACG
The DNA here is from genome assembly GCA_041168365.1 of Planctomycetota bacterium. Taxonomy (GTDB): domain Bacteria; phylum Planctomycetota; class Phycisphaerae; order Phycisphaerales; family SM1A02; genus F1-60-MAGs104. The sequence continues at coordinate 9,928 of JBEELA010000293.1, read as the reverse complement.
GGCTCAACCATCTCCTGTTCTTCTTTTACATCACCTCCAAGTTCAACATCTTGAACTACGAATTCATCCATGTCTTCAAATTCACCAGCCATGTACACATCGGTATCGATGAGTTCACCAGATTTCACCTGAACATTCGCCTTGACCTCTCGAACATAGCCCTCTTTCGTAATGACCAACGTGTATGGCCCGACAGGAAGGTTCGGTAAGACATACGACCCGTTTTCGTTCGTCGTTGCCCGTGACTTCAAACCTAAAACCATAACGGCAACGCCGCGAATTGGAGTCTCAAATTCTTTGTCGTATACGACTCCGCGAATAGAACCAGTTGCTGGAGATTGCGCCTGAGCAAAGCACGTCAGAAGGCAAACAACCAGAAATAAAACGAAATTCTTTTGATTCGAATTCACCATGGATACGTCAACGAACTTCGAATGGTGTCAATTCGATTTTTGAGTTCTGGAGTTAGTGCAATTCCATACTCTGCCATCGAGATACATGTCGCTCCAAGATCTTCAGCACGGGGGCGAGCGTTGGGATTGATTGTTCCTTCTTCGAGTGCCAGGTTGTAGCACGCAATCGCATCGTCACGGTCGCCGAGTTCGCAAAACCCTTCGGCCATAGCCCGAAGTGATGTTGCACGACGCAGATTCACGATTCCTTCGCGTCGAGTGGAATATTCGGAATACAAGCGCTGCAAAATCAGTCGAGCACTTTGTTCATCTCCCATCCGTATACGCGCCCGAGCAAGCATGGATCCAAGTGGAGCAACATCTTCTGGCAAAAAGGTCGTTGCTGAAAATATTTCTGTTGCTTTATCTAGCTTCAATATGGCAAGGTCGCGCTTGAGGTTTTTATTCAGATGGTCCGCAAGATCGACTCCATATTTCACCTGAAGATCAAGCGGAAGTCCAAGAAGCGCATCATCGATTGCTTTCAACGCACGAGTTGTTCGAATCTCATCTTCCGAAACGCGATCAAGCCACACCAGATAACCCTCGATCGCACCACGAGCAAGATCGAAATTCATTGTGGCAATAGCCTTGTCAAACATATCTGCCTGATTATCAAGTTGCGATTGGAGCACGATGGCAGTTCGCGCGGTCTCGAGCTTGCCCAGTTCCGCTGGTGTTGCTCCTTCTAGCAGCGTAGAGACCTTCGCTGAGTCGCCAAGCTGTAAATAAATTTTGGCAGTCTCAATAACGATTCGCTCACGTTGCCAGTCTGTTTCATTTGTAGCGACTTCCATTGCTCTTGCTGCAAAGTTACGAGCAAGTTGCGTCTCATTTGCAGTGGCGTATTGCTGCCCAATCAGTGCAAACAATTCTCCTTGGCGCCACCCTTCAATTTTTGATGCGTATTGAGTTGCTTGAATCAGAGAACCATTCTTGATGCAGGCTTGTGCCACAAGCGCTTGCATTTTGGCGCGATCACTGGGGAAGGGTTCAGTAGGGATGCTGGTTGATATCTGAAAAGCCAAATCGAGCAAATTATCTCGGGACAAATTTGTCAGAGGAGGCGACACAGGGTTTTGTGTCGTTGGCATATCCGGCTGCGGCTGCTTCAGCACGGTTGCGTTTTTCGTATTCGTACTTACCTCGACGCAACCTGATTGCCCAAGGAAGATGATGAGCTGCGTGATCAGTGCGACAGTTATATGTTTCGAGGTAAATCTCATTGTGAATCCCTTAAAAAAAAGGAGCGTCTGATGCCGAGAATGTCTCAAACACCAGACGCTCCGATTCAATCCAAATTCGTGACAGTATTCGAGTTGCACTCGACTGATCACTTAGATGCAGTTGCCCCAACCACTCAGCAGGGCGGTAAGGTCTGCGGCATTGGTGTTGCCGTCACGGTTGATATCTGATGAGCCACTTGATCCCCAGCCACTTAAGACTGAAGAAAGGTCAACTGCATCGACAACACCGTCTACGTTGATATCAGCTACACAAGAAGAAGCGCAACCAGCTGGAGGTGCAACGCTCATTCCGAAAGCATCCGCTGCGGTCCATCCACAGAGCCAATTTTCGTTTGGTCCGAAAGCTCCTCGGTATTGCGCATTGGTGAAAAAAGTATCGGAAGTTGCGGATGAGACGCTTGTTAAAGCATCATTTGCTGCGCGAGGATCCAAAGAAATCACTGGTTGCACAACGATTGTTCCAGAGATCACATTTGGTCCACGGGTGATACCTGCGATTGGAGACGAACCTGCAGTTGCCAACACATTGTTATTGGCAGCCGCAAACACACCGCGAGCGTTTGCTTCGGTGTATGCAGCAGCATTCGTATTGTTATAAAAAACACTGTCGGTGTACTGAATCAGTTTTCCTGATTGCTGAGCTTGGTATGCAGCAGCAGGATTCGTGTAAGGATTTACAGTGGAATACACGTTGTAATCCGTTAACCACGTGTTAGCAAAAGTAAGCGTTCCGTTATAACCATAACCAGTTTGACCGTCCGTTGCTTCTCCGTCAGTGTTGTCATTCCTGACCACTGCAGCTCCAATATCCATCAAGATGCAGTTGTTGAACTGCGCTCGAGCGTTGTCGCGCCATTTGGTTCCATTTCTTCCACTCAGCGGTTGACCAATGAGTGTCAAGTTATAGAAGCAAGCAGTTGTGACCGGTTGCGCATCACTTTTTGCGGCGCCGTCCATTTCAACAAGCGAATCGCAAAATCCGGATCCAGATGCAGTGCCTGGAATTGAATATCCAGCCACGATCAATCCGAACTGAATTCGACCGCGCCATCCATGATCGACGTCGAGTGAATCGTCTCCGATGTTCCAAATAGTGACATATTTCAAGTCAACACATCCACCCCAGATCTCGATGCCGTCATCGACATTGTTCATGATTTCGATGTGGTCGATTTTTGTTTCTCTGCCGATTCCTCCGAGCGAAAGACCGTTGAGTTCATTGCCCAGTCCCACAACCTTGCCGCCATAGCGAAGCGATACGTATTCAAATCGTCCGCTGTTGTCGAGATCGTTTCCACCACCATAGAACGTTCGAGTGTCAGTGGATCCGCTTGCGGTCAGTCCTTCCATATTTGCATAGTTGCCCGCATTTGGAGAAGCCGTATTCGTGGGCACCGAACCCTGACCATACTTGCCGATCATTCCGTTGCCCATGACTGTGACGTTTCCCCATTCATTCGCCACTGCGCGCCACGTTCCAGTCTTTGGATTTCCTGCAGTCCATGTCGCAACATCTTGCTTCGATGTGAAGATAACTGGCTCTAGTTTTGTTCCAACGCAATCGATTTTTCCGTCTCGGGTCACGGCGAGTGATCCACCAACATCGCTGGCGATGACGGTTCCTGCTTGGATCGTCAACGTGGCGCCTGGGAGGATGTAGCGCTGACCTTGCAGGTTGTATGTGTTGTTTTTGGTCCAAGTGGTTGATGTTGCGATATCGGCGGTAATTAAAATTTCCGCAGAATTCGCCGAGAGAGAAATCATAGATGCGCCGATGGTTGCGGCGACTGTTTTGCAAAGCGTGCGAGTCTTCATTAGTGAGCAAACCTTTCTGGATTGATTTTCGAAGCAATGTGCTAGCAGAATCGAACGACGATCTGCTAAGAACAAATTGCGACAACTTGTTCTTTCAATGCTCAAAATATTTTTGAGTACTGACTCCAAAACACTACTGCGCAATCGCATAAATACAAGTGTTTTTATGATTAAGAGTGTGTGAACATGGTTTTGCCGCATGGACATAATTGTCATTGAGCAAACATTCCGATGTGTTCAGTTTGTGCAAAGAAAGCGTTTAGAATTGATCAGCGCTTACTTTTAGACGCACGTTCGACTTGTTCGATGTACCTGGCAATGTCTTCGCGCGGCTTCAACGATTGAGCTTCTCGAAGCAGGGGGAGCGCTTCGCTGAATCGGCTCTGACCAACATACACTTGTGCGATTTTCACTTTCGCATTTGCTGCAAAGGCATCTATTCGCGCCGCCCGTTCGTAGTACAAGATCGATTGATCGGGCTTGCCCGATCGGTTGTAGTGCTGCCCGAGCAACATAAGAGCTTCCCCATCGAGGGGATCGAGTTGAATAACCTCTTCGAGTGCGGCAGCCGTTTCATCATCACCTGCGCCGCTGCTCATCGCCAATCTGGCTTGCAATTTGAGCAATTTGCGTTTGTCGACATCATTGAGCGATTCGTTCCAATTGGATTTCACGTGAGCGAGAAGAGTTTTCGCTTGCAATAAGCCACCGCGAGCCGCAAGCATTTCTGTTGATCGCATTGGTCGCGACACGCTTTGTGCTGGATTTTTGGTGATCGCGCGATCGAAAGCGCTGAGAGCGAGATCATTCAGTCCTTCAGAAATGTAAATATCTCCAAGCGTGTAAAGACTGTCGACGGTTGACTTGCCGATGGAGTCAAGCGCTTCGAGATTGACCGCAGCTTTGATTGGTTGTTTGAGTCCCAAGTATGTATGAGCTTGCAAGAGCCAGAAGTCCGCTTTGTCTGGGAAGGTAGTGATCAGCACATCCAACAAACTTGCGGCGTCTTCATACTTCGCTTGCTTGAAGACAGAACGAGTGAGGCCAAGTCGCCATTCAACATTTTCCGGTTGCAGAAGCAGCGCGTTGCGATAAGCCGCTTCCGCAGGTTGATAGTCCTGTCGAGCAGAGTGACAATATCCGAGCAATCCGTATGTGTACGCATCTGCCCCGCCAAGTTCGATCATTTTGTTGAACGCCGAAATCGCACTTTCGAATTGACTCTTGCGAGTGCAGATCAAGCCAATGCTTCGATATGCACGGCGAAAATTTGGAAACTTTGCGACTGCGTTGCGATAATTCACCAACGCATCATCCATCTTGTCTTGCTGAAAAAGCGCTCCGCCGAGAGTGAGATCGAGCGTCGCAGATGAATCAAGCTTGACGGAATCTTTCAGTAATGCTTCGGCAGCTGGCAGTTCATCGGCCATCAGTTGCCGCACAAGTTCGAGCAACGCCATATCGTCTTGAGAAACACGAGGCTCGATGTCTGGATTGATTCCATATCCGCCAATAAATGATTTCTGAAAACCAGGATCATTCCAGATGATGGACAAGTCAGGTTGAGCAATCTGCATTGAAGGACCAGGTGCAGAATCTCCCTTCGCGTGCGCGAAATGGGCAGGTGTGTTGATACAGAAGAGAGCCACGATAATGGTTGATGTGATTCGCATAACTTTATTTCGCTTGAAAACGAATGGGGACTCTCATGCGGCAGCTGACGCGCTGTCCGCCTTTAATTGCAGGTTCAAACTTCCATTGACGGACAGCTTCTAGAGCTGGCGCATCAAATTCTGGGTGTGATGATTTTTCAACTCGAGGATTGATGACTCGGCCAGTTTCATCGACGATGAAGATCAAAGTGACGACGCCGTCGATATTCTTCGCACGCATTTCGGCGGGAAATGCACCAGCAACTTGATGGATCGCGCGTGGCCTTTGATCAATTTCAGAGAGACTGAATGCTCCTTGAAATTCCTGATCATCTGCGCCTGCTTTTCCAGTTCCACCGATTCGCCCACCTGATGCAAGGGAAAGTCCTCCACCGAAATCTCCGGCGCCACCTCCGCCAGTTCCATTGAGTACTTGTTCGATTGCGCTCAGGCTCGCCGCATCGAGAGCAGGAGCATCATCACTTGCGACCGGAGAATCGACACTTTGAAGAGCTTGGTTTGGATCAGGCGGTGCTTCGGATTCCGCTTTCAGTTCTTCGACTTTTTCTTTGACTTCTTCTTCGACTTTTTCCTTCTCAACATCTTCGGATAAGAGTTCAATATTCTGATGACTCGCGTGGCTGTTCTCGTCGTCAAGAAAGAGAATCCCGCCGAAACAAATTACGGCAAGATGCACGAGCAGTGCGCCGACAATGCACAGGATCACGCGCACCTTCATCATTTTTTGTCCGTATTGATGCCGACCTTGGCGATCCCTAACTTTCGAACCTCGTCCAAGATGCCGACGACATACTTGAAGTCCGCTGCGCCATCACTATTGATGATGACCTTGGGATCTTTCGATGTCAGTTTGAATGTCTGCAGTTTCATTGGCAACTGTGCCAGCGTGATCTTGTCTTTATTGAAGAAAATCTCACCCTTGTCATTGACGCTCAATGTGACGGCTTTTTCCATTTCCGACTGATCGCCGAGTGACTGGGCTGATGCCGCTCCAGGCAGCGCAACTTGCACACCTTGATTCTTCGACATGCTGAGAGAGACCATGATGAATGTCGCTAAAAGAAAAAAGATAATGTCGATCAATGGAATAATATCTATGCGAGCCTTTTTCTTTTTGCCGCGGGATAGGCCGCCTCCACCACCTGCCATGGTCAGGCGCCCCCAGCTATTGCAGCCGCTGCGGATGACTCGAGAATGGAATCAACGTCGAGATTGGAAGTTTCGCCTGTCCGCTTTTCGACGAGCAACTTGAGTTGTTCACCAGCGGCAAGCATTTCATTTTCAATTCCCTCAATTCGATTGTTGAGATAGTTAAACGGCAAGAGCGAGCAGATTGCGATCACAAGTCCAAACGCTGTCGCGATGAGAGCTTCTGAGATACCGCCAGTGATTGCTCCGGGTGAACTCAAATCTCCGCCGATGACAGAGAAAGAAGCCATCATGCCTGTCACGGTTCCAAGAAGACCCAGAAGTGGAGCAAGCGTGATGACAGTGTCCAAAATTGCGATTCCACGTCGATACCGCTTGAAAGCACGGGTTTCTGCATACGCAAGCGCATGTCCGAGTGATTGATCTCGATGCTCGAGCGCATAGCCGAGCGTTGTCACCACTGCGTCCTTGGACTTGTTGGCGAGTTCGATTGCTGCGGCAAGATTTCCTTTTCCAACTTCGACAAAAAATTTCCCGAGGGTCTTTGGACTCCGTTTTCGTTGCTCGCTCAAAAGGAAGAGCAACCGTTCTAAGACGACTGCCACCGCGACAACAGATGCGAGCAGCAATGGCCACATGATTGGGCCGCCCTTCACGAAAACATGAACAATGTTTGTTTTTTGGACGAGAGCTTTGAGTGCGCCACCGCGAGATGGATCGAGTGGAAGAGTTCCTTCGCCCGATGCGACCAAAGATCCGATCGCGCCAGAGAGTTCTCCTTCGAGAGGCCGCACAAGTGGGTTGGGCGAACCGACTTGAGGAACAGCGACTCCAGCCATTCCAGAATCAGCACGAAAGAAAGTGATCGGTCCGATCATTGCGAATTGCCCATTCATTACGGTGCCAAGGGTGTCAACACCAACTCCAGCGAATAGATTTCCACCAATTACATCGAAGAGTCGCTTGATTGTCAGGCTGGTAAACAAAGTTTGTCGAGCAAATCGTTCCGTTGGAGTAAGTGTTTTATTTTCGACAGCCTGTTTCGCAGTCTCGACAGGCTCTCCATAGATCTGCATTTCCCCAACACCGACTTTCGTTTCGAATGTTCGGGCATATTCGTCGAGCAAACTGCCGATATAGCTCAATTCGTCTTGACGGACTTTCATTTCCGCTTTCATCGTTCCAATTTCAAGAGCGCCAGCATCTACAAGTCGTTGGACCTTCTCATTATCACGACGAAGTTGAATGACGCTTTCTTCTAAAGTGGTCAACTCTTGTGCAAGTGGCAGCTTCTCGCCAGCAATTTGTGCGCGCATCGCATTCAATTCAGTAATGCTCTTGCTCAATTCATTCCCTGCGCTTCGTGCAGCCTGACTGATTGTTGGATTTTCATCCGAAGAATCTTTTGGAGTTTGGCCGTGAGCCACAACAACTCCACAAGAAAGAGAGACGGCGGATACAAGCAAAAATGTTCGTAGTAGGTTCATCATTGGATCTTCATTGGGAGTGGAACAAATGCGGGAGTCTCTTTTCCTTGGATAATTTCGAGGGCCTTCAAAATCGAATTTGATGTTGCCGGGGCTGGCTCCCATTTCCAACCATCTTCTGTTGGTCGACCGATGCCACCCTCGCCTCGTGGACTGATGTAGTACGCCTGCGCGAGTCCGATGTAGAGCACTTGAACTTCGCTTGATGAGCCATCTGCGAGCGTTTTAATTTCATACGTCACCGCGAGTTCGCTATTGACTTTGTTCAACTCAGTGAGAATTCCAAGAACATTCTGAAAGCGTTCTGCTGTTGAAACACGTGTGTTTGTTGGATCCGCGGGGATGCGCTGGAGGAGAGGAAGGAGTCTTGCCGCAACTGGCTCTGGCATTAATTTAGAGAGTTTTCGTACTTGTTCTTCCATCACAGTCACGGCATTCGCCAATTGTGCGGTTGATGATTTCAGCAGATCATTTTCGGCAATGAGTTGGTCTCGCTTTGTATTTGATTCCACGACAGCAGCCTGTGACTGAGAAATTTTCTCGTTGAGAACTCCTACCTCTTTACCGACCAGTTCAATTCGACTTTGGAGAATCTCCTTGCCCTGCTGCCAATCGTTGCGCTCCTTCGAAATGATTTGTTGCGTTTCAATCCATTTGGAAAGTGTCAGTCGAGTTTCTTCAAGTGATGGTTTTGCTGCTTGGGGTGGAGTGGCATCAGGGGTCTTTGCGGCAGTTGTCGTCGTCGGCTTCGCGGCTGAAGGCTTCTTCGGAGTCGTAGTAGACGTTGGTGATTTCGCTGTCGCAGCAGGTTTTTTTGTAACAGGCTTTACCGCTGGTGCTTGGGAAGATTGCACAGGCATTGCAAGCGCAGGCGGCACGTTGAGTACAAAAATTGCTGCGAGCAACATCGGGCCGCTTGCAATTGCAAGCTTTAGGAATTTGTCGAAACAACAGGTTTGGTTCTGGAGATCTTTAATCATGTGTGAGGCTCTTTGCGTGATGCTTCAAATTCACTCGACGAGGGCACTTTCCCCAGCAACGAATTTAAGACGGAATTAGACGAGGCGAGGGGGCCAGAAGGACAAGCGGAAAACTAATGGACGTACAAATGCGTTCTGTGAAGATTGCGTTCAGATTTGACGAAGGCAGGCTGCCAATCAGCTTCGCTCGCAACTATTGAGCGGTTAAATAGGCTTTGCCGCCAACCGATGCAGGCAAATACTTGCCGCCACTGCAGCATTGAGCGAATCGACCGATGTCGCGATCTGGATTCGCACGCGGTCCGTGGATGCCTTCAGAACCTGAGCAGAGATTCCTTCAAATTCACTGCCGATGATCAGCATTGTTGGGGGAGTCTCCGCATGTGTTTGCGAATCGAAGTCGGCGATGTCCTTTGCAGAACGTGAACAATCCGCAGCAAGAACACGCAACAGAGGTCGGCGAGCACGCATTTCGCTGATTGTCGAAGCGAGATCGTCGCACCATGCATACGGAATCGTCAGCGCATATCCCATCGATACGCGCAGTGCTTTTCGATAGAGCGGGTCATGCGAATCTTTGGAGAGCAAGACTCCGCCAACTCCAAACGCAGCAGCACCACGAAAAATTGCTCCCACATTGTCCATATTAATAACGCCATCGAGAGCGACCAGCAGATTGGCAGATTGAAATGCAGAATCGAATGGCGTTCGGCAATCGAGTGGGGCACGAAGCCCGATGGCGAGCGCGCCGCGGTGGACATCAAATCCCGCAGTTTGCTCGATGATCGCATCGGAGGCAATCAGTAGCGGAACATTGGGCGATGCAGATTGCGCAATCACTTGCGCAGCACGTTCTGCCATGCGCTGCGAGGCAAGAATGCTTCGAGTCACTCCTGGGATCGCAAGCATCTGAGTGAGAATTGGTAGTGTCTCGCCAACGAACAGTCCTTCGTTTCTTCGCGCACCAGACAAATCTCGGTCGCGAAGAAAACGATAGTCGTCGAGTCTTGGATCGTTCAAATCTAGAATTGGCGAAGTGCCAGAGCTAACCCCCGAGCCAATCTGGTTCGTCAACTTTGTCACCTTTACACGGTGAATTCGTTGGGGTTTTCCAGCAATCGAATG
>JBEELA010000292.1:0-5633 GCA_041168365.1 Planctomycetota bacterium | reverse complement strand
GTTAGCGATCGTATCGAATCGACCTTGCGCGATGTCGCTGGGAGGGTCGCCGATCAGCACGCAATATCCTGGTTTACCTCCACGGCCGACACGACCTCGCAACTGATGGAGTTGCGCAAGTCCAAATCGTTCTGCATGTTCGATGACCATGACAGTTGCATTTGGAATATCAACACCAACTTCAATGATGATCGTCGCGACCAGTACGTCGATTTTTCCTGCGCGAAAGTCATCCATCACTTGATCGCACTCCGCACTTTTCATCTGTCCGTGCAGTTGGCCAATTCGACAACCGCGCAATGGTCCTTCTGCCAGACTTTTCGCATGGGAAGCAACATCCTTCAGTCCCATTTCGCTCTCTTGAATTGCAGGAACGACAACGAATGCTTGCTCGCCACGTTCGATACGTGTCTTGAGCCATGCGTACACCTCGAGCGCTCGAAGAGTTGGCATGACACGAGTTGTCGGAGCAGTGCGCCCTGGCAAGAGTCCGCGCAGAGAACTGACTTCAAGATCGCCGAAAAAGGAAAGCGCGAGCGTTCGTGGAATAGGAGTCGCAGTCATGACAAGCGTGTGTGGAACTTGTTGTGGAGTTGCTCCCTTTGCCCGCAGCGCGGCGCGCTGTTCCACTCCAAAGCGATGTTGTTCGTCGATGATCGCGATTGCCAAACTCTTGAATCGAACTTCTTCGCCAAGCAGCGCGTGCGTGCCGACGGCCATATCGAAATCGCCAGATGCAAGCCCATTGACCACAACCGCGCGATCGGCGGTGCGCAAACTGCCAGTCATTCCAGCAATTCGAACTCGACTTCCTTTGAGCATCTCTTCCACAGTCCGCAGGTGCTGTTCTGCAAGAATTTCCGTTGGTGCAAGCAGAACTGCTTGATGCCCGTGTGCAATTGCATTCAACATTGCATGAACTGCGACGGCTGTTTTTCCTGATCCAACATCGCCTTGAAGCAGACGATTCATTGGAATCTTCTTGGCAAGATCGTCAGAAATTTCTTTGCACACTTGTCGCTGTGCATCGGTCAGTACGAACGGAATTCGCGCAAGAATTTTCTCCTCGATGGTGTTCGTCAGCACAAGCGGTGGTGCGCTCATCGAATACCGCACTTGCCATCGACGCATCGCCATTGCAAGTTGCAGGCAGAGCAGTTCGTCATAAGCCAAGCGTGTTCTGCCGCGTTCCGCTTCGAATGCATCTTTGGGGGCATGGACCATTCGATAGGCATCGCGCAGAGAAACAAGCCCGCGCCGATTGATAATCTCGGGTCGAATCAAATCGACAATTGAATTGAGTGCTGGTTGTAAGACTGAACCGAGAACTTTTTCGATCCTTGCCGTCGCCAATTCTTCGGTCGCCGAATAGATCGGTCTCAATCGCCCAGCACGGACTGGCACTTGATCTTCTTCGTTCACTGGTTCCCAGAGTGGATTAACCATCTCGAGATATCCGCCGCGTACTTTCGCCCGACCTTTCGCAATGCCCAACTGCCCAGGATGAATTCGCTTCATCAGCCACGGTGCGTTGAACCAAACAAGTCGAATCGTGCCGCTCTCGTCGGCGAGAATCGCTTCGATTCTTGGTCGGCGAGATGGAACATGACGCACCTTTTGGATTTCGCCTCGAACGGTGCGTGTGACCGATGCTTCTGCAAGTTCCGTCGCCTCTTTCGCCTCTGTGACTGCAGCCTCCGCAACTTCGATTTCATATCGAATTGGAAGATGATTGAGCAAATCTCCAACAGTCCGCAATCCTAAATATGCGAAACGTGCACCGATCTGCGGGCCAACTCCAATGAGTTGGATGATGGGCGCATCGAGAGCAATCTTTGTGGTTGGATCTACATCTGGACTCACGCTTATACGATAGACGCATGGCTCGCAAACCCTTTGATCCTTCACTCGCTGCTGGCGGATTGTTCGACAAGCCAGCATCACCTTTGCCCGCGAAAGAAGTTCCGAATGCTTCGGCAGCGTTGGAAGTTTCGGCCCTCTCGCTGCTCATTCGAAATGCGCTTGAAGGTGGCGTTGGGACGGTTCGTGTTGTTGGAGAGATATCCAACTTTCGCGCTGTACAAGGTCACTGGTATTTTTCTCTCAAGGACGCAGATGCTCGAATCGATTGCATGATGTTTCGTTCTGCAGCTGATCGAAGTGCTTGCAAACCAACAGATGGAATCGAAGTGATTATTACTGGGCAGGTGACTCACTATCCGCCTCAGGGTCGCACGCAAATTCAGTGTGCGAAATTGGAATTGGCTGGAGCAGGAGATCTCGATGCGCAGTTTCGGCAACTCTGCTTGGAACTTCGTGGGCTTGGATATTTTGACGACTCAGCAAAAGTCAAGATTCCAGCGATGCCAATGTGCATCGCAATCCTGACCAGCGCTGGCAGTGCAGCGGAGGCGGATTGTCTCGATGCTGCTCGTCAGACTTTTCCATCTACGAAAATTATTGCTGTCGACATTCGGGTCCAAGGGACGAACGCTGCGCAAGGAATTGCTCGTGCAATCACCGCTGTCGACACCTCTGCGAAAAGGCTTGGAATTGAAGTCATTTTACTCGTTCGAGGAGGTGGAAGTCGCGAAGATCTTTGGGCGTTCAACGAGCGCGTTGTCGCCGATGCGATTCGTCGCTGCGTGACTCCAATTGTGACTGGGATCGGACACGAAATCGATACCACGATTGCAGATCTCGTCGCTGATTTTCGCGCGGCAACTCCATCACGGGCAGTCACTGAAGTTCTTCCCAAGCGCGAAATCCTGCACGAACAACTTGCCGCGCTGACTCGTCGATTGTCGCGTGCTATGACCACGCATTTCGAACGCGCTCGTGGTCGTGTCGAACTTGCAGCACGTTCGCGTGGTCTAGTTGATCCTCGTACTGGATTGTTAATTCATCACAATCGTTTGATGCGCAGCGCGACGGGACTTGTTCATGCCATGCGACAGAGATCAAATCGCCGAGAGCAACTTCTCGCGGGTTCAATCGCGCGACTTGCGCAAATTCATCCCACGAGTCGATTGCGCACAGCGGATGCGAGGATTACAGCAGCAACTGCAAGTTTGCGTCGGAGTGGTCGGACACTTGTTGACGCAGCGGATCGTCGCATCGAATCGGTGTCGCGCACTCTCGAAGCCATTGGCCCAATGGCGGTTTTACAACGGGGATATTCGCTGACCTTGAACTTCAGCGGAACGCCAGTTCGTAGCGCGGATTCACTGCGCGTTGGTGAAAGCATCGAAACAGTTTTGGCAGATGGGCACATTCGAAGCGTGGTTGATCGCATCGCGCCGTCAAATTCGGCGAGTGAATTACCAACAAAGCCATCCGGCGACGGATCACTAGACTGCACAGTATGAGCGAAGCGAAACCAAATCGTGCAGCAAGCAAGACTTCGGCAGTCGTTGACGAAAATTTGTCAAACATCACATACGAAGCGGCGCTGACGGAATTGGAATCGATCATCGCTCGCATCGAATCTGGTGATGTTGCGCTCGAGGAAAGTTTGCGCCAATATCGCAGAGGCGCAGCGCTTGTTCGACGATGCCGTGAAGTTCTGGATGGCGCGCGTGCTGAAATTGAACGCATCGCTGCGGCCGATCTGATTTCCAAAGCCGACTCGACAGGCGCTTGATGCGCAGCAAACGATCACGATGAACGACACGCTCTTGATTTGGATCCCACATCTTTTGGGTTTAGGTTTTATCTTTGCATTTGGCGCATGTGTCGGAAGTTTTATCAATGTTGTTTCACTACGAATTCCTGAAGGAATGAGCGTCATTTCGCCGCCGAGCCGCTGTTCAATTTGCGGACGCAGATTGACTTGGTACGAAAATCTTCCTGTGATAGGTTGGCTGATTGCTCTGGGAAGATGTTGGTCATGCAAGGCGCATATCTCGTTTCGCTATCCAGCGGTCGAGATCATCACTGGAGGACTCTTCGCGGCGTATTACGCTGCAGTCTTTGTTGCCGATCCATACGGATGGCTCGGGCGATTCGGCGGGTCGTGGTTCCAGAGTCAAGGATTTATTGCGACTATTCCCGCATTCGCAGCGATCGTTGCACTTCTTGCCGCACTGTTCGCTGCGACGTTGACTGACCTGCGAACATTTTCAATTCCGTTGTCAATCACTCTGACGCCAACAATCATCGGACTTGTGGCGTGGACTGCGCAGGGGATGATCACGTCCCCAACTCGACAGCAACCATGGCCCATTCCTTTGGCGGAAAGTTGGCCCATTTGCGCTGCAGTCATCGGAGGTGGTTGCGGTACGGCGATCTCGCTCTTGCTGCTTGCGAAGGGAATTTTTCTTCGCTCGTTCAGCGACTATCACGAATATGTCAAGGAAGGGGAAGTGCTGGCGGATTATCCTCACGCTCGCCGCGAAATGCGGCGCGAATTGGTGTTCTTGTTGCCGATTGTCGCGCTTGCTTTGACAGGCTTCTTTGTTGGCAGAGGGATGGAAGGCTTTCCGCCGAAAGTTCTGCAAAGCCTTGCAGGAGCAGGGCTTGGATACTTTGCTGGAGCTGGCATCATGTGGTTTGTCCGCATCCTTGCATCGTTGATCAAGGGAGTTGAAGCGATGGGTATGGGTGACGTGCATTTAATGGGTGCTGCAGGCGCGACACTTGGTTGGATTGACCCAGTCATCGCATTTTTTCTTGCACCGTTTTCTGGACTTGCGTGGGTTGCAATCAGCGGAGTGTGGGGGTCGGTTCGCAAAGGTTCGTCTCGACGCGAGATTCCATACGGCCCTCATCTTGCACTTGCAATTGTGGCGGTTGTTCTGCTTCGACCCGTGATCATCGACGCAGGCAGATTACTTTTCCCAGGCTTGATTTCTGCAAATACCTCTTTACATGAGAGACCGAATAGGTTCAAATAGTCGCACGCTTTCGGAATGTCTGAAAGCAATAATCACGTTTCGGAGAAAGGACTCTCGAATGAAAAAGACATGGATTGTTTGCGGCGGTATCGCCATCCTCGCGCTCGCGGCGGGTTGTGACAGTTCGGTTCAAAAACAAAACGGCACACTTCTGAGTGAGAATGAAACGCTCAAGCAGCAGCTTGCAACAAGTTCTGCGGCACTCGAACAAGCAGACCGCGAGAAGCAAGCTGCCATTGCACGCGCTCAAGCTGCTGAAGCACAATCGAAGACTTCGATTGGAGATCCCGCAACAGCTGATGCTGGCGCATTTGCTGGCATCGAAGGTGTGACAGCCGCGGCACAAGGAAAAGACATTCACGTTTCAATCGAAGGCGATGTCTTGTTCGATTCTGGCAAAGATGTGCTCAAAAGTGGCTCAAAAAAGTCACTCGACAAAATCATCGGAATCTTGAAGGACAATTATGCATCCAAGTCGGTTGACGTCGCTGGATTCACAGATACGGATCCAATCAAGTATTCCGCATTCAAGAACAACTATTACCTCGGCTTCGAGCGTGCGTATGCAGTTCGTGAATATCTGATTTCCAAAGAATTGAATGGCAAGCAGATTTCGCTCTCAAGTTTCGGGCCAGATCAACCTCTCGATTCGAAATCAAAGAGTCGACGCGTCGAGATCGTCTTGATTGGTCAGTGAAAATGCGTTCAGAATTTCACGCCGAGACCTTCGGCGCGAAC